>CAINVS010000341.1 GCA_903854205.1 uncultured Bacteroidota bacterium
ATAAAGAGATTGAATTGTCACATCAAACAATGGAAGACAAGTTACGAAGGTATTTGCAAAACGGCATTACCAATGTAATTGATGTTGGTGCAACCAATAACTTTTTAAAACAAAGAGAACAGTTTAAAAATGCAGATTACGCTCCATCTATTTATATGACGGGTCCGCTATTGACTACTTACGAACCTAAAGCATTCGAAAATTTAGGAGATGACGAGCCATTTAGTTTGGTAAAAACTGTTGAGGACGGTATAAAAATAGTACAGCAACAACTGCCATATCATCCTGATTTCATCAAGATTTGGTATATAGCAGGCGCCGATGGTCTAGATGTTGAAGAAAGCGCAAGAAAAAATTTGCCGATCGTAAAGGCTATAATTGACGAGGCGCATAAAAATAATTTGAAAGTAGCCGTACACGCTACGGAACGAATTACAGCGCAGTTGGCGGTAGAAAATGGTGCCGATTTTTTAGTACATAGTGTAGATGATGAAATTATAAAAGATGATTTTGTACAATTGCTCAAAAAAAACAAAACCATACTTTGCCCAACTTTAATCGTGATGGATGGTTATATCAATACTTTTGGGCAAAATAATAATTTTAACAACTACGAATTATTAAAAGCCGATCCCTATCAATTGGGTTCGTTATTAGACTTAAAACACTTGCCCGATACATTGCTTATTAACAACTATAAAAAAATTATTAATTCAGAAAAACAAATTGCAAAAGCAAATGAAACAAATGATATTTGTTTAAAAAACCTTAAAAAATTATCCGATGCTGGTATTTTAATTGCAAGTGGCACAGATGCAGGAAACATCGGCACTTTGCACGCTTCTTCGTATTTCGCTGAATTGAAAGCCATGCAAAAAAGCGGGATGAGTACTTGGCAAATTATCCAGGCATCAACCATTAACGGTGCAAAAATTTTGAATAAAGAAAATGAATTTGGAACGATTACGATTGGTAAAAAAGCCAACCTCATTTTATTAGACGAAAACCCAATTGACAGCCTTGATAATATTGCCAAGATCAATCGCGTTATTAATCGTGGCGTTGTAATCAATCCTAATGAATTGATTGTGGAAACACCCGTTGCTTTAGCACAGCGTCAATTGAATGCTTATAATTGTAGAAATATTGAAGCCTTTTTAGAACCTTATGCAGACGATGTTGAATTTTACATTTATCCAGACAAATTAATAGACACCGGTAAGGAAAATATGCGTAAAGAATATGCTCAAATGTTTGAAACAATACCTAATTTGCATTGTGAATTAGTAGGGCGACTTGTGCAAGGAAATATTGTTATAGACAAAGAGCGCGTTCAGTTTGGTAACACAATCGTAGAAGCTATTGCAATATACCACATTGAAAACAATAAAATTAAAAAGGTTTATTTTGTTGAATAATTTTTTACATAAAAATAATAGTTGACAGGAAGGCTTTGAAACGCTCAAAATATCTACGGTGTTAGCGGCAGAACAAGACCTGAAAACCCAAACAAAACAACAACTAAAAACAAGAATATGCAGGAAATCAACCCAATAAACATCATGGAAAAATTCTCCTTGTTTGACAAACAATGGACACCCCATATCATTGGAGAACTGAATGGGCAATATGTGAAACTTTGCAAACTCAAAGACGACTTTGTTTGGCATAGCCACGAACATGAAGACGAACTCTTTATGGTTTTTAAAGGCACGCTTTTGATGGAATTTCGAGATGGCCGAACCGTTGAGGTAAAGGAAGGAGAAATATTAATTGTTCCCAAAGGGGTTGAACACCGGCCCCATACAAACGGAGAAATTGTATTTAACCTGCTTTTTGAACCAAAAGGGACGTTGCATACCGGCACGGTTGAAAGTGAAATGACGGTGAAAGAACTGGGGTGGATATAGATTCCAATTGAGCGATTTGTTTTGCCTTCTAATAATCTTTGCATGCATATTCCGCTTTACCTTTGGTGCAAGCATCGGGCTGACGAGCATTGATTACCCTACCACGCCAATACTTCAACGTTGGCGGTAATTGTAGGGCGACACCAAAAACAACTAAAATGATCGAAACGGAAAGACTTGTTTTAAAACCATTAACTTATGACCAGTTAGTAAAATACTTAAAATGCGACAATTCTTTGGAAGAAGAACTGAACTTGAATGAAACTTCAAGAACAATTTCACCTGAGTTAAAAGAAGCATTTGAACAAACGATTTTGCCAAACGTGGCGGACAAAACAAAAGACTATTTATATTCGACGCTTTGGACAGCAATTTCCAAAGAAGAAAACAAAATGATCGGCGACCTATGTATCGTTGGAGAACCAAATGACAATGGAGAAATAGAAATCGGTTACGGAACTTACGACGAGTTTCAAGGAAAGGGATTTATGACAGAAATTGTGGGCGGAATTATTGAATGGACTAAAAAGCAAGAGAACGTAAAGTCAATTATTGCCTCGACCGATAAAACAAATACAGCATCCTTCAAAGTGCTTGAAAAAAATAATTTTATTAAAATTGGTGAAATGGAAGGGTTATTTAATTGGAAATTAGAGATAAAAAACAAAACAATCGTTTGACAAGAAAAACGATGAACCGCTAACATTGGGTTTTGTGCAATGGAGGCGTGACGTTGAAGTAATTATCAGCCGAGCATATCCAAGCTTCAAATTCGGCGAGCGTAAATGCGGGACGGGCAACTCCTGTGCGTTGCTTAGAGCCACACCTATATACCCGACCATCCTCGCAGCATTTTCTTCGTTTACCTCATTTTAAAGAACATGCAGCACCCCGACTGTATATTTGCGCATTAAATTAAATCTGTAATTTTTACAAACGTTAAAACATTTTACTACCATGAACCATAACCATCCTAACTGGACAAGACGCAAATTTCTCGGAACAGTGGCCGTTGCAGGAACCGCATGGGCATTCAATCCTTATACTTCCTGGGCAGCGTATGACACCGACCGGAAAATAAAAAAACTGGTAGCAAAAACCATCGGCTTTGACGCGCATAATCACATGGATATGCCTTACAATGCAGCTGATTTTAAAATTCAGTCCTACGAGCTGGCAACGGAGCTGAAAACATCTGGCTTAACCGGTATTTGTATGACCTTTTCGGTGGATCGACCTAAGTTGAACCAGGAAGGAGAAGCTTACGATCGTTTTTTGGCCAATCTGAATGAAATGGATGCGGTGCTAAAAGCGAACAATCTGACCCGCGCATTGAATTACGGGGATTTGAAAAAAGCCAAAAAGGCGAAACAACAGATTGTGATTCAATCAGTTGAGGGCGGACATTTCATCGAAGGGAAACTGGAACGCCTGCAAGTGGCTTACGACCGGGGCTTGCGGCTTTTGGGATTGATGCATGACGGGCAAACAACACCTGCCATGGGGGATATTTATACGGACGAACCACAATTTGGAGGTCTAACCCAATTGGGCATGGATGTGATAAAAACGTGCAACCAATTAGGGATCCTGATTGACCTTACGCATTGCAACAATCAGGCGATTAACAAAGCACTTGAAATCTCGACAAAACCCATGCTGATTTCGCATACCGGGCTTAACACGCAGTTGGGCAAGGACGAGAAAATGGCAAAAATGATGATGCCCAGACTTATCAGCAAGGAGCAGGCTAAAATATTTGCCGAGGCAGGCGGCGTGATTGGCATTTGGACACATCTTGCCGACACCGCGCTGGATTATGCAAAAAACATACGCGCCATGGTGGATATTGTTGGAATCGAACATGTGTGTATTGGAACTGACACGAAAATGGCGCCTCCCAGCAATAGCAACGACCGTTTTGCCAAAAAAACCAATCAAAGTTGGGAAAATAGCAAAGATGGGTTTTACTACACGGTCATCGATGCGATGTTGAAAACAGGATTTACGGAGAAAGAAATCACCCAAATTGGGGGTGGAAATTTTTGCAGGGTGTTTGATAAATCTACGGCAAAATAAGGTGCTCGTATTTACGCCTTAGTGGTAATTATACAAACGACACGAAGACACAAACATCTAATTCAAACAGCATGAAAAAGCATTTATCAACAATCCTTTTGGCAATCGCTATGAACTTTGCATTTGGACAAACAGAAAAAATAGCAAGCAAATCTGTTGCAGACAGTTTTGAGATACATTACAATGCAGGCAATTTTGATGCAATATTCTCAAGTTTCTCAAGTGAAATGCAAAACGCCCTGCCACTTGACCAAACGAAAGCCTTTTTTGAAGGGCTGAAAGCCCAAGCAGGAAAGATTACAAAAAGACAATTTGTAAACTATGAGCAGACTTACGCTTCATACAAGACAAATTTTGAAAGAGGCTTATTTGCGGTTAATATTTCGGTCGACAATAACTCAAAAATTAATGGACTATTTGTTAAACCGTTCAAAGAAAGCAATTTGCCTAAATTAGTTCGTAATACAACAAAGTTAATTTTGCCATTTAAAGATGAATGGACTGTAATATGGGGTGGCGACACAAAAGAATTAAATTATCACGTTGAAAACGAGGCTCAAAAAAACGCCTTTGATATTGTAATAACCAACGATGAAGGAAATTCATATAAAACAGATGGAAAAACAAATGAAGATTATTATGCTTTTGGAAAAGACCTCATTGCTCCTTGCGATGGCGAAGTTGTTTTAGTCGTTGATGGCGTTAAAGACAATGTGCCCGGAGTTTTAAACCCTATTTACGTTCCAGGTAACACCGTTATTATAAAGACAACGAACAACGAGTATTTATTTTTTGCGCATTTCAAACAACATTCAATTGCCGTTAAGCAAGGGCAAAAATTAAAACAAGGACAACTACTTGGACTTTGTGGTAATTCAGGTAATTCATCAGAACCTCATCTACATTTTCACATCCAAAATGTAGAAGATATGAATTCAGCAACTGGCGTAAAATGTTACTTTGACAAAATACTGTATATTCCGGTCGGTTTGACCCCCTCGTTCCGATTTTATCTGACCCCCTCATTCCGGACCTTTGACCCCCAAAATGTGCATAACATTCCGGCGGTTTGACCCCTTGGGTGTTGGTAACATTCCGGCGTATTTGACCCCA
>CAINVS010000342.1 GCA_903854205.1 uncultured Bacteroidota bacterium
ATACCTGAAGCAACTGTTCAGTGTCTTCCTCTATCTTTCTTAGTTTATTCCGACAATGTTCGATTAGGAAACGGGCACGTTGTGCCTTATCGGTAATCACATCTAGACTGACAGCCTGATTTTCGATATTTTCCAATATTTTTTGAAGTTCATCCAGTGCAGCTTCATAGGATGCAGGTAAATTCTGATGCATATTGTTTGTTTTAATAATTCAACTTCACGAAATTAGTACAATTTTTAATAAAATTTGATTTTTAGCCTTAGTGATTGCAATTGGTTGCGCATAAAAAATCAGATATTGCATTCAAATAATTATTTTCAAAACAGCTACTAATGCTTCGCATAAGCCAACTAAATATTGGATTCAAAAATCGGCCATTGTTGAAAAGTGCCTTTTCAGATAATTTTGAAAGGGGCAGTTTCATTGGTATTATCGGACGAAACGGCAGTGGAAAAAGTACTTTCCTACGACATCTTGCTGGTTTGAGCAGCCCACTTTCCGGGCAGATATTTTTGGATGATATTGAATACAGGGATTACAGCCCACTCAGTCTGGCTAAAAAACTGAGTTGGGTTGGCACAGAAAGACTGTTATACAATTATTTGAGTATTGAAGAAATGGTTTCATTGGGCAGGCATCCGCATCTTTTTTTTGGCGGACAATTGAATTCAAAGGATAAAGAAATTGTGGTTGATGCGATAAAAAAAATGGGCATTGAGCATCTTTCCAAAAAATTACTTTCCGAATGTAGCGATGGGGAAAAGCAGTCAGCTGTTTTGGCAAGGGCATTTGCGCAGGACAGTTCGGTAATTCTATTGGATGAAATTACAGCACATTTAGACTTTGTGCATCGCCACAAAAGTTTTACCCTGCTTAAAAACCTTGCTCATCATGAAAGAAAACTAATCATGCTCGCTACGCATGAAATTGACCTTTCCTTGAGATATTGCGATGAACTTTTGGTACTTCATAATGGTGTTTTTAACCGGGTAAAGCCGGCTGACATACAAAATTCAAATTTTTTGGATGATATTTTTGAAGGATTTCTGAAATATTGATGAAAGAAAAAAACTATTGACAAAAGTGCTGAAAATGTTAAAATCAAAATAAAATATTTTGATTATTCAACATACAAACTCAACTTACGTTGTTTGATAAGCAACAGCGCAGCTCCGATTTTTTTAATTTTAGCTTAATAAATATTCGATTTCATCTTCAGAATCTGTTGTATTTTTAAAATTAAGCTTCTCCAAAAGTTTTATGGCTTTTATATTTTTCTTATTAGTTATAGCTTTTATCCTTTTCAGTTTCATTTTGTTCAGGCCAAAGTCTATTGCCAATTTTAAAGCCGGAAACATTAACCCCTTTCCTCTATATTCCGCTAATAAAACACAGCCCAATTCACCGGATCCACTCTCAAAACCGCGATAATAACCGCAGGTACCCACAATTTTACTTGTTAAATTGTCAATAATACACCAATGAATGGAATTGCCTTCGAGGTAATCCCTGTCAATCCGATCTTGCATTTCAGCTGCTTCTGAGGCGGATGTTGCCTGTATGGCATCATAATAGGATATTTCTATAAGATGCTGAATATCATCAGACCCAATTTCTCTAATTGTAATTTTTTCAT
>CAINVS010000343.1 GCA_903854205.1 uncultured Bacteroidota bacterium
GATTTATTATTAATAGCTTGGGTATCTAATGCAAGTGGCTTTGTGGAAGTCGATTGACTTTTGTCGACCCTTGAATCATTCTTGCAATTTGAGAACACGAGTAAAAAACTGAAAATCAAAAATGGTAGATTTTTTTTCATTATTTCACTTTTCACTGTTTTATTTAACTCATTGGAAGTCATGATTTCTTTTTTGACATGGTTATTAATTTTTATTTCCGCTTGCGTGGGCACTGCTTGCGTGGCTGAGCTAAGTCGGCAATGAAAATTAGTGCAATGTTCACTGGTTTATTTTTAGATCGGTTTTACTCTTTCCAAAAGAACTATTTTGCAGGTTCATAAATTTTCAACACGGCAAAAAGGTTTTCTGAATACTTAAAAATATCATCAACAGAATTAATTTCATATTTAATTTCCTGCCTATTTGCATCAAAAATTCCTAAATATTTTTTTGAAGCATTGAGATAAACTCTGCAAATAGTCTTTAGTCTATTATTATCCAACAGAATAGCAAAATATGTTTGCGCATCTCTAAAAGCTATTCTATTTGCTTCAATTTTCTGTCTACAAATAGCTTTAACAATGAAGTACGCTTCGAGTTCTTCCTCTGTGGTAACTATTTTATTTTCATCTAATACTATGTTGTCATCATCTAATATGTTAGATTTAGGTATCAAACGCTCGGAAATTAACTCGTCAAGCAGCGAGGGGATATTTTTCCTTAACAATTCACCATATTGAGTCATCACCTTATCTGTAATCTTCCCCCTTTGTTTTTCAAGATATGTTTTTTCAGCAAAGTATCTTATAAAATCTTTAGTAGGATTTTTTAATTCGCTATGTAATAGATTTTTTATTTCTCTGCTATACACCAGATCCTTAGCCATTTCTAAAATCTTTTGCTGGTCATAAAGGTCTTTAGAAAATAACTTTACAAATTCCGAGTCATCCTCTGTATGGTCGGTAATATCAAATGTAAAAAAAGGATAATTATCCATTATGTTGGTTTTATCAAGGTCAGTGAAAAACCAATATTTTATTCCATTTGTTAAGATGCCAAATTTTGCAACTGAAAACGTAAAATATCTTACTAACTGCGTCCCATGTTTATCTAGTTTTTCCTTCCATTTTTTACATTCAATAAGTATGATTGGTTTACCGCTTTTTTGAAGTGCATAATCAACCTTTTCATTTTTTTTCATTCCTACATCTGCGATAAATTCAGATACAACTTCTAAGTGATTGGAAAAGTCATAACCTAACATTTGAAACAAAGGAATTATGAAAGAGTTTTTTGTTCCTTCCTCAGTTGAAATTTGCTCTTTAGTCGCTTCTACCTTTTCTCCCAATGGGGTAAGTAGATCCTTAAAAATTATAGGCTTTAATGATTTGGATGCCATATTTTGTTTATTTATTATTGTTTGAGTGAACTTTCGCACTGACAAGGGACGACCAATAGGGAGTCTGTTAGTCCAGTGCACTGTTATGCATGGTTATTTATTCATTCATTAGTCACTAGTTTTCATAGCAAAAATTAAAAACTCACTTTTAAAAAATTCTTGCCCTTCAAATTCTTCATCTTCTCTGCGTACTACAAAAATTTTGAATTCTATTGAGGTTATTAAATTCACAATCTCTTCTTTTTTGAAATAGTTCTTAAAATAACTTTCATCCTTTAATTTAAATTTACATTCTTGATATTCTTCAGTATCTGATTCTTCTCTAGCTTTTTTAATGTCCGAGTGGAAATTTGAGTTGGCTCGAACAAAAAGTACTCCACCATCATTAAGCATTTCAAAACATTTTTTAAGACATCGGACTACTTTTGGCATTGGCAATACTGTTATGAAGTTGTTTAATAGAATTAAATCGAACATTTCATTGGTATTAAAATCAAAAAAGTCTATACCAAAAACAGAATGTTTACCTTCAATAACATCTAATTTTTGGTTAATGTTTTTTGCAAGTTCCTTATCTTGTTCAATTGCAATATAATTTTTAAAATGTCTTTTAAAAATATATGTTCCTCGCCCCGCACCTACATCTAGAACATTATTTATTGATTCATATAAGTCATAAATATGAAGCACTGCTATCAATCTAGCAAAATCTTCACCATCACTGAAAATTTCAATTTCATTCATGTTTACAATTTTAATCATGCATAACTAAGCATATTCGTCAATCCCCCAATACCCCCCATTGCGTCAAGCTCCATTTGTTCCAAACCACCCAGTTGCGTGAAGCTAACCATAGCAGTATCTTCACGCAACTGGGCCGCACAAAATAGTTGGGCAACACAGTACACCAAATGATACCCCAAAAACAAATTGCGTCAAGCGAACCGGCATGGTTCGCTTGACGCAACTGTTCCATATTAATATCAAAGGTGTAGATAGGTTCATGTGGCAAATTTAAAGCGTACAAACTTACGATAAATATTAAATATCCAAATCCATCCTACTATATTTTTTAAAAATATCAGGCGAACATCCATTTTTGTATTTTCTCCCAATCTACTTATCAATGCTCCCGACACCTTAAAAGCCTAAAATCAAAAGAGCCTATTTAACCCTCAATCATCGAATACGATCCGACCATTGAAATTTAAATAGGCTCTAAAAAACACAATTTCTATTGTAACCAACACGAAGTGGTTATGAAAACGGCTGGATTAATCCATTGAAAATCAATTTTTATCCATCCATCCTTTAAATCCACTTAAATCTTGGTCAATATTACTGCTTCACCACTTTAGTAACACTAGCAGCACCGTTTACAATCACACGGCAGTAATAAACACCTGCCTGTGTTGCTTCGAAGTTGAACATTTGCTCACCCGCGTTCAAGCGTGCGTTTACAAGGATTTGCACCAAACGACCGGTTTGGTCAAACATTTCAACGCGTACGTCGGCTTGTTCTACCAATTCAAATACGATGTTGGTCTGACCCGCAAATGGGTTTGGATAAACCTGAATTTGTTGGCCCAATACCGCTGGGTCATTTACAGA
>CAINVS010000344.1 GCA_903854205.1 uncultured Bacteroidota bacterium
AAACCAAAAAAACGAGTAAGTGCTTAGTTTCATAGCAATTTAGGCTTGGAATAGAATTTCTAATGACGGATCTGGGTTAAACCTAATTCATCTTTACTATTTTCTTTGTAAACTTTAACTGATTATCAATGATCATCATTAAAGTGTATATGCCAATTTTTAAATTACTTAAATCAGTTTCAACTTGCTCTTCAAAAATTTGCTCTTCAGCTAACAATTGACCGATTGAATTATATATCAATATACTAATCGGGTATACAGGGGCATTTATCAGGATTTTATCTGTAAAAGGATTTGGATAAACGGTAAATAATTCAGATTCTTTGATGTTTCGATTTGACATAGCGCAATAATCGCAATTGTCCACATCCCATAAATTCAGCTGTTCAAAAATACTGTCAGTTGTCAGGTCTTTAATTTGGCAAAGCAGATATTCATTATCAACTAGATCAGTATTGTAATAAAACCCTGAACTGCAACCCACGCCTTCTATAAAAGTCAGCTGATTGAGACTATCGTAGGCACAGGCGCTTTTGTATCTTTTTATCCGGATATGTTTTTTATTTTGAAAATAATAAACACTATCTACCGGATATTTTAAATTGTGAATTTGAAATGAGTCACCCAATGTCAGATTCAGGTCCATCAATAAATGTTCCGATGAAGAATATGAATCATAATACCAGATTTTACCAAGTGCAGTATCCTCTCTGACATAGTTATTCTGTAAATCCCTGCGTATTATTTTATAAGTTTCCTGTGCAATTAAAGTGTCGTTTTCTGCTATGTAGGTATTTGAACAGGCATAATCACATGCTGCAAACATAATTTTCCAGGCAGTATTATTTTGCCCGAAAATTGATTGATACTGAGCTTTAGTTTGATTGCATATACTTATTATTATAAATAATAATATTACATTTTTCATATTTAAGAGATTAAAATAATATGACCCTAATCATTAATAAACTTTACTAACCCTCACCACTACCTTTTTTTCAGCTTTCCCAATTATCCTCCCGATAGGTTCTGCGAAATCCCCCAAATTATTGGCCCTCAGAAATGATTTAATTTCATTCAGGCTTTCCGATTTTACAGAAAACAGCAATCCACCATTGGTTTGCGGATCGGGCAATAACTGAAACATGTGTGTGCCATTGACATTGGGTTCTATCTGTATCTGATCATGATAGGCCTTCCAATTTCTATAAGTGGCATCGGGTACTATCATTTTATTCAAATAATAATCAAGACCGGGCATAAGAGGTATTTTATCGGCATAAATTTCGGCAGATAGTTCATTCTTTCCCAACATTTCAAGCAGATGACCTGCCAATCCGAAACCCGTAATATCTGTCATGGCAGAAACATAGTCAAACTTGGCCAGCTGCGCGCCAAATTTATTCAATTGAGTGATGTATTTGTGTAAATGAACTTCATCTTCTTTTTGCAATTGATCTCTTTTCGCAGCAGTTGTCAAGATTCCTATTCCAATTGGTTTTGTCATAAACAAAAAATCTCCCTCATTTAGGGTATCATTTCTTTTCAGGTGAATCAATTTTACTGTTCCGTTTACCGATAAACCAAAAAATGGCTCGGCAGCATCAATACTGTGTCCGCCTGCCAAAGGAATACCTGCTTCTTTACAGACTTCAATGGCGCCTTTTATTACCTGATTGGCAAGGGATGCGGGCAGTTTTTCAACAGGCCAACCCAATATCGCAAGGGCAAGAATTGGTGTTCCGCCCATTGCATATACATCACTGAGGGCGTTGGCAGCAGCTATTTTGCCAAATAAGAAAGGATCATCCACAATCGGAGTAAAAAAATCACTAGTACTTATCAACGCTTCATCTCCATTTATCAGAAGTACAGCAGCATCGTCATGACTGTCATTACCCACCAATAAATTAGGAAAATTTTGGGTTTTATTTCCTTTTAAAATTTCGTCAAGAATTAGTGGAGAAATTTTACAGCCACAACCAGCACCATGTGCAAAATGAGTTAATCGTATTTCATTTTCAGGAATCTGCATACATTTTTTTTGTCTCAATTAAGTAATCTGAAATTTCATTCGGACTATAACCTGTTAATTCTGCATTTTTTAAAATCCGTTCATGAGAAAAGCTGCTTTTTAAATAAAATCTATCGTAATAATTCAGCAAAATTTCAAAACTGCCTTTAATGTTATTTTCATGCAACAGTTGTAACGCTTTAGTGTTTAGGTCATTACCCATTCTTTTTCTGATTCGGTAAATTCCATTTTCCAGTTCTTCTTTAGAAAATTTTCCATAATTTTTCAGGATTGTGTCCAGCCTTAATTCAAAAGGGACCTCTAAAAAAATAAAGGGTGCTTTTTTTAAAAGCTTATAGAATCCTTCAGGTAAATTAATATTTCCAATTCTTCTGCTTTCATCTTCTACCCAGACCCATTTTTTATCTGAAATTGCTAATTCAGTTTTTATTTTTCTGAGGTAAACGGAAAGCTCATTTTCAAACTGTTCCATACCAGGCTGCGGCGGCAATCCTAAATTTCCGAATGCCGACCCCCTGTGACCTGCAATTTTTTCCAAATCGATAATGATTTCTCCTTTTGATGCCAAAGAATTTAAGACTTCAGTTTTTCCGCTTCCGGTATATCCGCCAATAACCATCATGGGAAGACCATTGTCAAAATAAGCCAAAACCCATTTTCGAAAAGCTTTATAGCCGCCGGATAACAGATAAACTTCAAAGCCGTATAGATCTAAAAGCCAGGCTATAGCTGCACTGCGCATGCCACCTCTCCAGCAATGTACAATAATTTTATTGCAGCCGGATTTCTGTACTAAAGCTTCAGCGGTTTCCACCATCGTCCGCATTTTAGGACCAAAATAGTCAAGGCCAATCTTTATGGCAGCTTCTCTGCTTATTTGCTTGTAGGTTGTACCCACCACTTTGCGCTCTTCATCTGAAAATAATGGAAAAGACAGCGCAGCGGGAAAATGCGCATGACTGTACTCTGCCGGACTTCTCACATCAAAAACCGGAAGTTCTTGAGCCAGTTGCAGAAAATCCTCAATATCAACTGTTTTTACTGCCATGAAAATTTTTTTGCAAGGATATTTTAAGATGAGATCAGTTGTTTTTTTAACTTTTGCAGTGTAATGCTGAAAATTAGGGGTTTTTCGGCTGATTTTAGCAGTAATTATCAAAAAGTTGACACAGTTAAAAAACCTTATATTAGGAATGAGAAAATAAGTCCCATTTAAATTTTAATCAAAAAACATCAAACTTATTTCCTTACCGCATAAATAAGCTCATCCAAATACTCCCCATTCTTATACAATGTTTTCTCCAGTTTTGCTTCGAGGGTAAATCCGGCTTTTTCCAAAACCTTTTGCGAAGCAATATTGTGTCCGAATGGACGGGCAAAAATCCGTGTAATATCGAATTTTTGAAACCCATAATCTACAATTTGTTTAATGGCTTCCGTTATCAGCCCTTTTCCCCACTGTGTCTCAGCCAGCCAATAACCCAGTTCGGCATTTTTACAGTAGATATCAGTTTGAGGATGAATTCCGATGGCACCTAAAGCTTCTCCATTGATGTCGATACAGAAAATGCGTTGAATGTCGTGGTTCACAGCCATTTCTATAAACTGAATCCCTTTTTCTTCAGTATATGGATAAGGAAAAGCATCCGTCAGATTTTGAGCAATCTTTGGATTGTTGGCATATTTTACCAAATTTTCAAGGTCATTGGGACGCCAGGCTCGTAAAATCATAATTTATTGGTATTATTATCAACGGAAGCTGTTTTTTCTCAAATGAGCTTATAAATTTCCATAATATTTTTCAGAATTTCCGGAAAATCGATTTTTAAATCGGTGAGTTTTCCGTTGCGGACATCAAAAACCCATCCATGAATTTTTAAATCGCGATCAGCATATGCCTCTTGAACAGCCGCTGTTTTTATCAGATTGATGCATTGTTCCTGTACATTCAGTTCTACCAGCCGATCATAGCGCTTATCAAGTTCTTCTATCGCATTCAGCTCGTTTTTGTGTAAACGGTACACATCTCTGATATTTCGCAACCATGGGTTCAAGATACCCAAATCGGTCTGTTGCATAGCAGCTTTTACGCCACCGCACATATAATGACCACAGATAATAACATGTTTTACTTTTAAAATACGAAGGGCATAATTGATGACTACCATGACATTCATATCAACATTATTCACCAAATTGGCAATGTTTCTGTGAATAAAAACCTCTCCGGGAGCAGCGCCCATTATTTCCTCTGCTGTAACTCTGCTGTCAGAACAGCCTATATAAAGTACTTCCGGATTTTGACCGTCAGATAGTTTTTTGAAAAAATCGGGATCAAGGGAAAGTTTTTCCGCAATCCATTTTTCATTGTGTTGGAGGATTTTATCGAGATTCATAAGTTGAGGGTTACTTTCTTTAATTGTAAAATTACATAATCCTTAAAATTATTACCTTAACAAGCATGAAAAAATATCTTTCAGTTTTTTAAGAACTTGCAATTCTTATCTGATTGAAGTATATTTGAATTCTGACAAAAGAAATATAAATATTATGGAAGATCACCCAATATTGATTTATCAGACCGAAGATGATTTGACAAAAATTGAAACGAGAATAGAGAATGATACAGTATGGCTGACACAATCTCAAATTTCAGAACTTTTTCAAAAAGAAAGATCTGTTATAACATAGCATATTAATAATGTTTTTGATGAAGGGGAATTGGATTTAAAAAATAATGTGCAAAATTTGCACATTGCAAAATCTGACCGTCCTGTTAAATTTTATAACCTAGATGTTGTAATGTCTGTGGGTTACAGGGTTAAAAGTAAAGAAGGTACAAGATTTCGGCAATGGGCAACTAAAAAATGCAGGTACTATTAGCCATGAACAGGCAATTCAGAAAGCTTATATTGAAATATGAGAAATACAAGAAAAATACACTTTCTAAGGACGAAATTGATTTTTTGCTATTTTTAGAAGATGAAAGTAAGTATTTAAAAAGAAATAAACAGCTATGAATGAAACTATCGAGGGCGCTTTGCTTCACATAATTTATCGCAATGAAGAAAACGGTTATACCGTTGGTCGAATAAAATCGGCAGCAGATAATTCCGTGATCATGATTACAGGATTGCTAATGGGGGTACAGCCCGGAGAGCGACTGCAATGTAAAGGAGCTTGGAAAAATGATAAAAAATATGGACTTCAGTTCAGTATCGATACTTTTGAAGTACAGCTGCCCGATGATTGCGAAGGAATAGAACAGTATTTGGCAAGCGGACAGATAGCTGGAATAGGCGAGGCCTTTGCCAAAAGAATAGTTGATAAATTTGAATTGCAGACATTTGAATTTTTGGATACCAATCCCGAAAAATTATTAGAGGTTGAGGGCATCGGCAAAAAGAAATTGGAAAAAATTGTCAACTCCTGGAAAGAACAGCAGAATGCCCGTGGAATTATACTTTTTCTCCAAAAATTCGGCATAGCCGCACAATTTGCTCAGCGTATTTATAAGCAGTACGGACAGGAATCCATCGATAAAATTACCGAAAATCCATACAGACTGACTGATGAAATGGTCGGTGTGGGCTTCAAAAAAGCCGACGATCTTGCCCGGCAATTAGGAATTGCAGTAGAAGACAGCCTTAGGCTTGATGCAGGAATGTTGTTCGTATTAACAGAACTTTGCAGCAGGGGAAACACCTGTTTTCCTTTAGATAACTTTCTTACAGAAGCATTTAAAGTATTGGATGTTGATCCTGAAAAAATAAATTGCAGGATTGGCGATTTAATCAATACAAGAAAAATTTATGTTGGCAGTTTTCAAAACGCCGGAGCTGAACCCGAAATGTATATCTGGCCCTGGTATCTGCAAATGCAGGAATTAAATATTGTTGAACAAATGAAAAGACTGTTGATCGGCAAAGAAAATTGGCATAATGAAATTGACCTCGACGATTATCTGGGTAAAGCATGTAAACGTTTTGGCATTACACTGGCAGAACAGCAGGAAAATGCTGTCGAAAACAGTATTTCTAAAAAAGTACATATCATAACCGGAGGACCAGGAACCGGCAAAAGTACCATAACTAAAGTAATTCTGGAAGTACTTGGCAATTTCAGCGAAAGGATATTTCTGGCAGCGCCAACCGGAAGGGCAGCTAAAAGAATGAGCGAAATCACGGGAAAAGAAGCTTCAACCATTCACAGCTTACTTTCTTTAGATGCTTTCAGTGACATGCTTTTAAGCAGGCTGACAGAAAAATTGAAATGCGACGTACTCATTGTAGATGAGGCGAGTATGATAGATACTGCATTAATGTCAGTTTTGTTGAATTCGCTGCCCGACAGTGCCAAGCTAATCCTTATCGGAGATGTGGATCAGTTGCCTTCTGTCGGTCCGGGCAATGTCCTGCGAGATCTTTTGGATTCTGGACAGGTTCCGACTACCCGATTAACGGAGATTTTCAGGCAAGCGGGCAATTCTAAAATTGTTATGAATGCACACAAAATCAACAATGGTATCTTTCCTGATCTGAACGTAGACAAGGATGGCGATTTCTTTTTTATTCACGAAAAAGAGCCCGATAAAATTGCCCAAATAATTGTTGGCCTGGTCAGTGAAAGGCTAAAAAAAACCTATCAGCTGCATCCGCTTAAGGATATGCAGGTGCTCTGCCCCATGCATAGGGGCATGATTGGCACTCAGGAGTTAAATCAGGCGTTGCAGACCGCTTTAAACGATGTCGATAAAAAAGAAAAGACACAGCGTGGAAATGTAATTTTTGCTGTTGGCGATAAGGTTATGCAGACAAGGAACAATTACGAAAAGAATGTCTATAACGGCGATGTGGGTATTATTAAAAGGGTAAAAGTTGTCGATAAAGAGCTGGTGGTACAGATGGACAACGAAAGAGAGGTGGAATATGAATTCTCGGAACTGAATGAATTGGAATTGGCTTATGCCGTAACTGTACACAAATATCAGGGCTCTGAAGCGCCCTGCATTATTTTGCCTGTTCATGAGTCGCAGTTTGCAATGCTTTACAGGCACCTATTATATACTGCTGTAACAAGAGGGAAAAAACTGGTAATTGTAGTCGGCAGCCGCGATGCACTTTATACCGCTGTTAAAAATGACCATGCGAGGGAGCGATATTCCGGTCTTTGCAAAATGTTGCAGGAAGATCAGAAAAATGTATTTCCTGAAATTAAAATTATTCCAATGCTTGGTGAGGAATGTTATGAGGAATGGGTGGAAGAAAATATGATGTGGTAGTTAATTGAATATTGTTATTTAAGCTCATAAATCAGAGTAATAAAAAAGAAAAAGGGCCGAAATTTCAGTTTCGGCCCTTCCTTGTTATATCAAAAGCTGATATTATTTCTTGACAAACTGTTGAATGCTCATTTGACCTTTGCTCATTACTGCAGCATTATACATACCTGCAGGTAGAGAAGCAGTAGAAATTGTCTGGAAATTACTGTTAATATTATCCATACGGATAATTTCCTGACCCAACATATTGCTGATAATGATTGTCTGGATTTCTTCAGCAGAAATATTCAATTCGGAATAAACCGGATTAGGATAGATTTGAACAGCTTTGTTTTCTGTCATTTCTGTTCCAACGATCGGAGTTATGGACGAATTGCAGGCTACTAACTGATATCCGCTTGTGTAAGGTAAACTTGGATCAAACTGACCGCCAAAACCGTAAACGTTGAATGATCCGGTAGGAGCTGCCTGACTGTATAGATCAGTTGCATCGTCAATACGCATTTGCCAGGTTGTTGTTCCGTTAGTTACATCTACATTGAAGCCGGCACCTGCACCAGTCCATTGAGTTGCATTGGACAAAGATACGTTGTTGAGGCGGATGAAACTGCCTTCATTGTTTTCTGTTAATGCCGCAGTAATTACAGTCGGTGCAACAACTGCATTGCCGCTGCTTCTAAGGAAAAGTGTATCAACAAGGAATTCTGTTACACCATTGCCCTGATTTACACGACCCTGTACGTGCAGTGAATCACCTTCATTTACTACGTAACCGCGATCAAATGAAGAGAAAACTTTTATACCTTCGTTGTTGAAATTGATAAGATAAAAGTCCAAGCCAGTGCCTACTCTGAAATCTCCGCAATGTACAATACCGCGAATTTCAAACTCGAGGCCCAATGAATCAGGTTCGCCATTAGCATTTGTGTTGTCGATGTTGCCAATTGACTGAACAGGATAAGGAGGACGGCACCAGGTATTTGCAGCGCCAGGAGTAGCCAAAATTTGAAGACCGCCGATTATTACTCCGGTAGGATTATTACCTGCGCCCCAATTGGAACCGAGATTATTGTCGCTGTTTACATCACAAAGCTGTGCAGAAGGACCATTGCCCGAAGCTGCAACAGGCCAGGGAGCTGTACTTGCATACTGAATAGAATCGAGCACTGTGCCCAAATTGTTTTTCAAAACAATACCCTCAGTGGTGTTATTTAAGCTATTACCTGTATTCCAACGGAAGGCAGCAATGCCAAAACGCTGTTGGAACAATAAAGAATCCTGACAAACGAGCACATAACTACCCGGAGCTAATGAATAGCTTGGGAAAGTAAAGAATACACCGCTTGTAACCTGATATCCAGCAAGATTTACAGTTACACTGTCATTGTTGTAAATTTCGATAAATTCAACTGAATCAGCAAGCGGATTGTTATACATAAACTCAGTGATTACCAAATCGTAAAGTGGAGTAGGAGCTACGTCGTTATCATTAATGGTGATTGTGTGCAGACTGTCGCTACCCAATAAACCACTGTTGTTAATATTAAGAATTTCCAAAACAATAGTTTCAGTCCCTTCAATAAGTGCATCGTCAACGATATCAATAGTTATCTGTTGATTTGCAGAACTGTTTGCAGGGAAAGTTACAGTTGTTGGACTTATGAAATTTGTATAATCAGCTCCTGTAGAAGTAGAAGCGGCATTAAACTGAACATCTACCGAAGTTGCATTTGCATTTGCATTGGCAATACCGAGAGTTAAAGTTACAGTACCTGCATTTTCGTTGACAGTTGCGCTATTTGGCGTGAAAAATACAGTAGGAACGCCGCCTTGAACCAAAATATCAGTAATAATACGTGGGCGAATTTGATATCCGCTTGTAAATGGGGATAGAGTATCAAATTGATTAACAGTGCCGATGATGTCCATTGTTCCGGTTGGAGCAGGAAGACCATACCAAACACAGTCATTGTCAATTCGAATTGTCCAAGAATTTGAACCATTGGTAACATCAACATTGAAGCCTGTACCTGTGCCAGTCCACTGAATCGGATTTACCAATGTTACGGAAGCGATTCGAACCAATTTATTTTCTTCGGTTTCTGCAAGTGCAGTAGTGATATTAATTGGTGTAAGCATATTCTGACCTGGAAGAATCAGCGCAATTGTATCAACTGTAAATTGTGTAAGACTGTTAAATTGCGCAACAACACCTTTTACATGGAGTGAGTCGCCCATAGCCGGTGCAGTGTAACCGTTTTTATCTGTAGAAGAGAAAACAGTAATACCATTGTGGTTGTAATCAATTAGGGTGATATCATAACCCGCATTGCCGTCAAAATCGATACTATGAACAATTCCGCGAATTTCGCAACGTACCCCCAATGAGTCTGCCACGCCACTTGTGTCATTTGTAGTAACTGTTGCAATATCATAAAGCGGGAAGCTAAGTACAACCGGACCTGCACAGCTTTCCAGGACACCCGGTGAACCCTTCAGTAAAAAATTATTAATTGTAATGCCAGTACTTACAGCTGAAGCCACCCAGTTAGTTCCATTATTATTATCCAATGCTGTATTGCATAAAATTAATGAAGCTCCGGCGCCATCGGGAGTAGTTGGCCAGGGAGCGGCATCGTCATATGCCACAGAATCCTGTAATTGTGCTGTAGAATTGAATAATTTTATGGAATAAACTCCTGCATTAGGACTATTATTTAATGCACCTGTGGCACGCCATTGACGGGGTGTAAATGACAGACTAAATTGGTTTATCAGCGCTGTGTCATTTACGCAGGTAACAACTAAAGCACCTGAAGCTAAAGGGTAAGATGTTGCAAATGAATCGCGTATTGATCCGCCAAAAGTAATATAATGACCCTGCAAATCAACAGTGCTGCTTCCTGCATTGTAGATTTCTATGAACTCCAAGGAGTCTGTACCCGTTTCGGGGCTATTATACATGATTTCTGTAATCACGAGCTGAGCCTGTGAAACCGATAAACTTCCGATAATAACAGCCAGTGTAGTAAGCAGTTTTTTCATAATAATGATTTTATAAATTGATGATTATAAATTTTGACAAAGATAGTTCAAAATTGAATGAATATATAGCTTTTTTGATGCCTTAACATCTACCTTTTTATCTGAGAGTAAATAACCTTTTTTTAGTCTGAGTGGCCTTTGTTTTTCCGAATAATTATTTGCGAAACATAGTTATAACCGAATTTAGAGGCTGTTAAATAATTGTAAATTTTTTATATAGGTGGTGTATAAATAAAAACCCGATAACAAAATTGTTATCGGGTTTAAGTGGCGGAGGCCGAGGGATTCGAACCCCCGGTCCGCTCTCACGGACGACTGTTTTCAAGACAGTTGCGATCGACCACTCTGCCAGGCCTCCTATTGTTGCTTAAAACCACCTTTGTGATTTCGTTTAGCGAGTGCAAATATAGTGCTACTTTTTGAATGAGCAAGCTTTTTGCAAATATTTTTTAAATTATTTTAATGATTTATACAACGGCCTGATAAATATCGCTAAGATTTCTTCCAAGTCCGTCATAATCAAGGCCAAAGCCGATTAAGAAGAGATTTGGTACTGCAAATCCGGCATAGTCTATTGGTACTTCAAATTTAAGGGCATCCGGTTTTACGAGCAAAGTAAAAAGGCTAACCGATGCAGGTTGGCTTTTCTGAAGTTCAGGAAAAAAGTAGTGCAGGGTACGTCCACTGTCAACAATATCTTCAAGTATTATAACATCTCTTCCGGCCAGATTGCAGTCAAGACCAAGCATCTGAGTTACTTCTCCACTAGATTGGTCGCCGATATAGGATTTTAATTTTACAAAACTAATTTCACATTCTATTGTCATCTGTTTCATTACCTCGGCGGCAAACATAAAAGCGCCGTTCATGATGCCCAAAAATACAGGGGTTTTTCCCGCATATTTTTCACTTATAATTTTACAAATTTCATTGATACGCTTTTGTATTGTCTCATGAGTCAGAAAAGTTTCAAATTCTTTTCCGTGGGCGGTAATTCGTGACATTAATATGGAGTATTGAATAAATTATAAATGAAAGGTGGATTTGTTTGTATTTTAAACTTTGGGCAAAGTTAATATCTTTTTGAAAATGGTTGCATGAATGTTTACTTATTTGCACTTTTTCCTTCGTCAATTAGGAACGGAAAAGATTAGCTTTTTTGATATAATTTTTATTTCAAAAAGCCCAAAATGTATGAATTGAAATCTTTTGAATGCGTCTCCATGGGACAATGACCAGCTCCCTCAATCTTGAATAAGTTTGCAGAAGGGTATTTTTCAATAAATTTCTCTCCCAGTGAAATGGGCAACCATTTGTCATTTGACCCCCAAATTAGCTGAACCGGACATTTTAACTTTGTATAATCAGATTCAGAATGATTTTTATTGTAAATGAAGCTTTCAATAACAGCTCTGCCCGAATTTTTGAGCATAAAAGGCGCCAAATATCCTGCAGCCGAAACAGCATCAGCTTTTTGACTGTAGGCGGAATTTAAAAGCTTTTCAAATTTTTTCTGTTTAAAAAACATCGCTCCACCCAGAACATCTGCCCATCTCAAAAGGGGCGGATATTTCATGCAAAATTTTATTATGGAACTGCTCCAACTGCCTTTTGAAGAACCCATTGAACCTGCTCCGTCGACCAAAAATACATTTGAAATGCTTTGAGGCCGGAGTCCGGCAAATGACCATGCAACTGCAGCGCCCATAGAATGTCCAATCACAGCAAAAGAATCAGCTTTCAGGTCTAAACTGTCAATCAGTTTCCAAATATTATTCGCATGTCCTTTGGCACTGTGATCAAATGCATTATTATCCTTTTCTGAATAGCCAAAGGCAGGAAGGTCTATTGAAATGACGTTGTAGCCGGAATCGGACAGAACCTGTTGATTATTTCTCCAACTGAAAGTTGATCCTGAAAATCCATGAATTAGAACAATATTGGATTTTGCCGTTGTCTGCGGTTTGAAATGCCGATAATGCCAACGTTTGCCCTCTAAGTTAATAAAACGGCTCTCTTTAAACGGAGGATTATTTGCATCAACCTTTGCCTGATTTACCGGAATTAAATATGGCAGAATACTGAGCAATATAAAAAGAGAAAGAATTATGATACCAACAATCTTCACTATTTTAAGCAAAGTTTTTTTTATTTTAATAAAGTATTGATTTGCCATTTTCAATGTCTTTTATGAATACGAATGCAATAGTAATGCGAATCAAGGGTTGAAATATATTGAAAAGTATTGATTTTATTTAAAAAAA
>CAINVS010000345.1 GCA_903854205.1 uncultured Bacteroidota bacterium
AGCGTTATGCGATTTGAACTTGTTTCAACCCTTGATTGACATTATTAGATTTAACTTAGACTGATTGGCAGCTTATCTGTCCAATCTTTAATTACATTATTAATTTAAGATTAAAAATACCACTTTACTTTTGTTTAAAAGGTCAAAATACTTAATTTGTCGAAAATTGGAACAAATTTCTATAATACCAAAGTCCTGACTGATGAAAAAGTTTGTACCTGTCTTATTATTTTCGATTCTGACAGCTTCCGGGCTCTTTGCACAAAACGGAACTCCACAGAATGCCGGTGCACGAGGTGCTGCTATGGGCAATGCCTCAGTCACTTTTTACGATATCAACAGCGCCTTTTCCAATCAGGCCGGTCTGGCATTTTTGGATGATGTATGCTTTACAGCTTACGGTGAGCGCCGCTTTATGGCTGAAGGCCTCAATTCCTACCTCTTTGCAGCTGCACTTCCCAATGACAAAATAGGCACCTTTGGTCTTGCAGTCAATTATTTTGGTTTCAAGGATTACAATGAACAGAAAATAGGACTTGCTTATGCCCGCAAATTAGCAAAAAACTTTTCTATGGGCGTTCAGCTCGATTATTTGGGCACAAGGATTCCAAATTACGGGTCGGCAAACAGTGTGACAGTCGAAATTGGTATCTTGGCAAAACTCAGCGATAAAGTGACTTTGGGCGCTCATACATATAATCCCATCCACAGTAAAGTAGGACTCACCGACAGACTGCCCTCATTAGTAAACATAGGCCTGGCCTACAATCCCTCCAAAAAAGTAATGCTCAGTGCTCAGCTGGAAAAAGATATTTACGATCATCCATTCGTAGGTAGGGTAGGGTTGGAGTACCGCCCTGTAGAGGCACTTTCACTACGTGGAGGAATTGTTGCAGCACAATTTGCCATGGCGAGTTTTGGCCTGGGCGTAAATGTTCAGAGCCTGCGTATAGACTTTGCCACAAGCTACCATCAAATACTTGGCTTTACACCATCGCTGTCAATAAGTTACGGAATTGCTCCCAAGCAAAAAAATGAAAATTAAAAAAGATCAGTCCTTTCAATCTTTTTACTTTCAAACCAATATTTAGCTTATGAAGAGCGTCCTAATTTTGCTGTTTTCAATATTGCTTACTCCAATCCTCATCGCGCAGCAGCCCGACAGTTCCGATATTTTGGATTCGGATAATGAGACACAGTTTCTAATAGAAAATATAGTGGAAGATGCTGATTTGCAGGAATTTGATTTCGATACAGAATTTGAAAGACTGGAGATTTACCGCAAAAATCCTTTGGATATAAATAAAAGCAATAAGGAACAATTGGTTGCCTTCGGTATGCTTTCTGAAATTCAGGTGCAGTCGCTGCTCAATTACCGCAAACGCTACGGACAGATTTTTTCCCTCTATGAACTCATGAATGTCCCAACCTTCGATGCAGCAACAGTTAGAAGGATTATTCCCTATCTGACATTGGAACCGATCAAAGATTTGGAGGCTTTCAATTTTAAAAGGGCATTAAAATACAGTAAAAATCAGGTTTTTGTCCGTTATCAGCGCAGTTTGGAAAAGTCAGACGGTTTTACGGCCGATGATTCGCTTTCTTCCCGCGAATATCCCGGCAGCCCCGATAAAATCTATATGCGCTATCGCATGACATATAAAGACCGACTCAGCATGGGGCTAACCCTGGAAAAGGATGCAGGTGAGCAGTATTTTGTGCCTTTTAGTCAAAATTCAAAAATAAAATTGCCCGACTATATGTCCTTTCATTATTATATGAAGGACCTGAATAAGACGGTAAAAGCAGTAGCTATCGGTGATTATCAGCTTTATTTAGGGCAGGGACTGACTATGTGGACAGGTTTTGGGATGAGAAAGGGAGCCAATACCCTCAATATTAAACGTTTTGCGCCGTCCATTCGTCCCTATACATCTGTAAATGAAGCGCTTTACATGCGTGGCGCAGCTGCAACCTTTGGTTTTGGCCGATTGAGTCAACTGGAAACAACTGTTTTTGCTTCACACCGCTTTAGGGATGCCAATATTGCATTGGCCGATACGAGCGACGACGCTTCTCTGGATGTACTCCAAATTTCTTCCTTGCAGGAATCGGGACTGCACCGCACCGAGAGCGAGTTGATTGATAAAAATTCCACGCAGATGATCAGCACCGGAGCTCAAGTAAAATATCGTGGCGAAAACTGGCAGCTTGGTGCTCATGTGGTGTTTAATCGGTTGAGCGATTCACTGAATCGGGTTCCTCAGCTTTACCAAAAATATCAGTTTACCGGACAGAATAACCTGATGGCAGGTATTGACTATACCTATGTTTACAAAAATCTGCAATTTTTTGGAGAAACAGCCATGAGCCACAATGGTGGTTTTGCTACTCTAAACGGTTTATTGGCATCCCTGGATGAGCGTTTGGGTGTTTCTCTGCTGCACAGACATTACGATAAAAAATACCAGTCACTCACAGGCAATGCAATTGGCGAAAGCAGTGGAATGAACAATGAAACGGGCCTATATTTGGGGCTGAACAGCAGTATAGGTTCCGGCCTGAATCTGAGCGGGTATTTCGACGTTTTTCGTTTTCCATGGCTTCGTTCTGCGGTGGATGGGCCATCTCAGGGTTATGAATATTTGTTGCGCTTAGATTATGCGCCGGGTTACCGTTGGGGAATTTATGCGCAATACCGTAATGAAAACAAACAGGGCAATTTCAGTGATAATGTTACGCCAATAGATTATCTGATGTATAACCGCCGTCAGAATCTGCGTCTGCATTTCCGTTACCGTATCAGCAAAGAGTTTGAACTGCGTACCCGTGCAGAATTTTCTTTTTATCAGGACCATGACAAAAGTCGCGGTTTTATGATGTATCAGGATCTGGTCTGGTCCCCAAGTTTTGCTGCTTTCCGAGCGCAGGCCCGGATTGCCATTTTCGATACCGATGATTATGATACCCGTCTTTATGCCTATGAAAATGATGTGCTTTATGCATTTTCAGTGCCCGCTTATTATGGTCGAGGTACCCGATTTTACTTGAATATGAGTTACAATATCAACAGATCGGTCTCTATTTGGCTGCGTTTTTCTCAAACTTATTTTGCCGACAGAACTGTTATCAGTTCCGGGAATGATGAGATCTTGGGGAATAAAAGATCGGAAGTTAAGGCACAGCTGAGAGTGACCTTTTAGATATTGATTTGAATATCGATGAAAAAAGTAAGGTTAAGCCATTCTCCTGTCAGTTAGCATCAATTGAAATAAACAAATTATAAGGGCCGCCCAAATTAATGGTCAGCCCTTATTCCTTATCATTTATTTATATTGGAATTTATTTTAGTTCCAGTAATCTAATATTGGCCAAACCACCGCTCATAATTAGATAATTACCCACCTGTTTGAAGGAATAACGACCTTTAAAAAGTGATTTTATCTCCTCCGATTCTTTATTGTCGCAACACATTTTTGTACAGCCCATTCCTGAAAGTTCAATACTTGATTCTTTGTAAACAGCCGTTCCATTGCAGGTATTTACATCCAAATTCAAACTTATTCTACCATCATTATAGGTTACTTTGTAATCAAAACCATAATTTATTACATAAGGAGCCAGGGCTTCAGCGCCTTGAGGGAGGAATTCAACATCATAAATTTTAAAGGTTTTTCCCATCAAAGATTTAATATCCACTTTTTTCTCGGTTGGAATTTCTTCCGACTTTAAAGGAGAGAGCCAAATGCGGTTTTTATCATCATAAATTACAAGCATATTTTCTTCATATGCATAGTTCATAGTGCCTTTCAAAAGGAATCCCAATTCACGGGCTTCTTCACCGTCACAGCACATTTCGGTGCAGGCCATGCCATCAATTGTAATTTTATCGGCAGTATATTTAGAAGCTGAATTGCAGGAATTTTTATCCAATTGAAGATTTATTGCATTTGCTGAGAAAGTCACAGAGTAATATCCTTTCATTTTTTTGTCAACACCCGGTTTTACAATTCGGCTGATTGTCCATTTTGTATCGGGAAGTTTGCTTAACACAGTGGCGGGCTCATTTTTGCTAAGATATAGTGAATAATTACTGCCTTTCAATAAAAGCTTATCAGCTGTTTTTTCGATATTGAAATCCCCTTTCAAAACACCTTTCAGGGATTCTGCAACCTGACCGTCGCAGCATTTTTTTGTACAGCTCAAATCATCTTTAAAAGTAAGGATATTATTGGCTGTTGAAAATCCTCCGTTGCAGCTATTCACATCCAATTTCAGGGAGTAGCCTTCCGTGCCAAAGCTGATTTTAAATCCGGGCAGAGCGATTATTTCTTTCCCAAAGCCGCTGATTTGAGTGAAATACCAGGTACTGTTATTAAGGTCATAATTGGCAGATTTGTCGTTATTGCCAATATTTCTGTTCTTACAGGCTTGGAAAGCCATAAGCATAATGAGTAATAGGAGGGAGCTTTTTAGGAAATACATATTTTGAAAGATTTGAAGTTTTGAAAGGTATGTTATTTTGGTATGTAAAAGATTTAAAAATTAAATTACTATTTCTTAAAATAAAAATCACTTTCTACAGAGGAAATCTCCCAAGGAATCTGTGTGCCGCCCGACTGGCGGCGCACGTTTGATCTAACAGATTTAAAGACATCTTCCAATTTTGTACCGTTCTTCCTCATGGCAGCCAACAGTTCCTGAGTATAGAGTCCATGTTCAGAACTAGAATTGTCCATAGCTACAGCACCCGGTGAAGTTGAAAATGCAATAAAAGAGTTATAAGGTGCCGATTGAATGGAGGCCAAACCATTGTGCTGATTTCTGGAGTCTTTAAATTCTTCCTTATAGGGATTATCGCGACATGCATCTAAAATAATAAGGTTCATATCATTTTCGGCATAGTCCATTTCCACCAAAATTCGGCTCAAATCAATAGATTCAAGATCTATATCGAGAGATTTCCTTATGTCGGCATCTACCGGAACGATGTAGTTGCGGCCATCTGCCTGTAATCCGTGACCAGCAAAGTAGAAAAGACCGACTCCGCCATCGTCCTTCAGTATCTGACCAAAGTCGCGAATAGAAATTTTTAAATCCCGCTGACTCACATTGGTATAAAGATAGACATTGAAACCCGATCGCTGAAGTTCTTCAGCAATAGCAACCGCATCATTTACAGGATTTTTAAGCGGATTTTTGAGATAGTTTCCGTTGCCAATCACAAGCGCATTGCGTTTTTGGCTATCGGTGGCGTTGCTGAGAGCAGGCATTTTATAGCCTATCAGCTTTTGCAGATTCAAAGTGTCTGCATTTGAAAACGGATCATGATTGTTCTTGTTGTTGTTATTGTTGACAATTGCACTGTCAACAAGAGCAACTTTGGGACGAGTAAAACTTCCTTTTTCCCAAAGTCCTTCATTTACAGTGCCGTCGGTTCCGTAATAAGTTCCTTCGCCCTGTCTTTCATTGTTCACGTATTCACCTATATATGTGTCGCCGTTTTTCCATTTATAGGTTCCGTATCCATGTCGCATATTTTCTTTGAACTGCCCCTTATATTCATTGCCATTTTTGGAAGTGTAAACACCCCTTCCATCAAGCTTTCCGCTTTTAAATTCGCCAATATACTTGTCTCCGTTAGGAAAAATGAAACGTCCTTTGCCGTTTTCGCAGTCGCCGGTAGTGCAACCCTGCTCCTGAGCGAAGGAAATAAGTACAGTTCTAAAAAAGAGAACAAATAATAGGGTTGCTTTTAAAAACTTCATAATTTAAAGTATAAGTATAAGTTCTGAATTTGCAATAAAAGACAATTTTTGTTCCATTTCAAATTTGATGAATTAAATTTGTTTTTCCGACTTGGTATATTGTACCTGATCCAGAATATAAATAATAGTGTCGGGTATTTAAAAAGCTATAAATTTTAATACTATTTGTCACAATTACAATTTTAACCGGCAATTTGATGTATTTATTTTTAGAAAAATTACGATTGCCCGAAATACTACGATTTTTATGCTTACTTTTTAGTAAAAAGACCCTGAATCCAAAATCAAGCTTTAAAAAATCAAATATTTTTTTGGTACTTGGTAAAAAGTTCTATATTTGCAAGCCGATTTAAAAGCCTGTTTCGTGCATTGTTAATAATTAGGTGAAGTTCTGAAGTGTATATAACTAAGAATCAACATTTTACTTAATGATAATCAAAATAGCGCCTTAAATTTTATAAATTTTATTCAAAACTAATCGAATTACTAAAGCGATGCAAGGGAAAAGTTTCGTAAGATTTTTTACGATTGCGCTAGTATTGGTCGTATCTTACATTTTTCTGCTGATGATACCGACAGCACGTGTTGAACGTGAAGCGAAATCTTATGCAGAGGCTAAGGCTGCAAACATTAAAGATCCAGAAGAAAAAGCACTCGTGATGGAGCAAGCTCAGGAATACTACCTGGATGACTCTATTGCAGAAGAGGGCATATTGAATCTAGGATTCAAATCATACTCTTATGAAGAGTTGAAAAAAGGACAACTTTCTTTGGGTCTTGACCTCAAAGGCGGTATGAGCGTTGTACTTCAGGTAAACCTCAGAGACCTTGTCGTTACTTTGGCTAAAGAAAGCACTGATACTGTTTTCCGCAAAGCTATTGACAATGCCCGCAAGGCACAAAATACCAATCAGGGTGACTTTGTCACGCTGTTTGGTAAAGAATATGAAAAATTGGCAGCCGGTAAACCGCTTGCCCGTTTGTTCATTGCCAGCGACAAATTACAGGGTATCGGTGTTAATTCAACCAATGTTGAAGTTTTGGCGGCTATCCGCAAAGAGGCTTCAATGACAGTTGAAAACACTTACAACCTCCTCAAAAAACGTATCGACAAATTCGGTGTGGTTTCTCCAACAGTTTCTTTGGATAAATCAACTGACCGTATCACTGTCGAATTGCCGGGTGTACAAAGCCCTAAACGTGCCCGTCGTCTTTTGCAGGCAACTGCAAGCCTCGAGTTCTGGGAAATGTACCGCGCTGTTGACCTTTTGGGTACACAGACAGCAGGTCCCTGGATTCAGCTGAACGATGCACTGAAAGCCAATCCGAACTACAATTCAAAGGCTAAAACAACTGCTGCGCCCGATTCTGCCGCTTTGGCAAAAATAGAAGCTATCAAAGCTGATACAGCCCTTACTCAAACTCAGAAAGATTCTCAAATCGCTGTTTTGGATCCTTCCAAAGCTGATACAAGTGATATTGGTCCTCTCTTCACTGCATTGAGCGCAGTTCCGCCACAGGATGAAAATGATCCTTTCTACGGATTTGCAAAAATAGGCGATACTTCTGCAGTAATGACTATGCTCAGATCTGAAGAAGCCCGTCGCATTATGCCACGTGATGTACGTTTCGTTTGGGGAGCTACTGCTGAGCGCAATACAGAAACCAATGTTCGTATGTTGCAACTTTTTGCACTGAACACACGCGGTGCTAAAAAAGCAGCATTGTCCGGTGAGCGCATTACAAGTTCATCTGTAAGCACTTCTTCAAAAGGAGGATTGGATTATGCCGTTTCTTTGGAAATGGACAAAGAAGGTACCCGTCTTTGGAAAAAAATGACAGAAGATAACGTGAAACGTTGTGTAGCTGTTATTTTGGATGATAAAGTTCAGTCTTGGCCAAGAGTAAATGAGGCAATTCCTAACGGGCGTACTCAAATCAGCGGCGGTTTCTCTGCTACTGAAGCAAATGACCTTGCAAATATTTTGAGTATCGGTAAATTGCCTGCTACTACTGAAATCATTGAAGAATCAGTTGTTGGTCCAAGTTTGGGTCAATCTACCATCAATGCCGGTCTCTTCTCACTGCTTTTGGGATTTGTAATGGTTTTGGTCTTTATGTTGGCTTACTATTCTATGGGTGGTGTCATTGCTGTACTTACACTTTTCCTTAATATATTTATTATCTTCGGATGTTTGGCCTCCTTTGGCACAGTGCTTACGCTTCCCGGTATTGCCGGTATCGTATTGACCATCGGTATGGCAGTGGATGCAAACGTAATTATTTTCGAACGTATCCGTGAAGAATTGAGAAAAGAAGGTGCCGTTTGGAAAGATGCAGTTATTGATGGCTTTAAACATTCTTACTCTTCCATCATAGATGCCAATGTGACTACTTTAGCTGTGGCTGTTATCCTCTTTATTTACGGTTTGGGACCAATCAAAGGTTTTGCAACTGTATTGGGTATTGGTGTAGTTTCATCTATGTTTACTGCCGTAATGGTAGGTCGCCTTATGTTTGAATACTTTATCGTTAGAGGTAAACAGGTTCCTGTTTGGACCAATGCTACCAAAAATGTATTGGCACAACCAAGTATCAACTTTATGAATTTGAGAAAAATCTCATATTTTGTATCCGGTACTTTGGTAGTTTTAAGTTTGGTTTCAATTTTTACCCGCGGTTTCGAATTGGGTGTAGACTTCCAGGGTGGTCGTTCTTATATCGTTGAGTTCCCTAAAAATGTTAATCCAACTGAACTCAAAGAAGAATTAGCAAAAGCATTTGACGGTTACAGCGGAAGTAGTGTCAAGTCATTTGGTGAAGCCAATCAGGTGAAAATCATTACCAGCTACATGCAGGAAAGTGACAAAGAACCAACTGCTGTTGATGCTATCGTTCTTGAGAGAGTTGCTAAAGCTTGTGCAAGCCATTCAAAAACTACAGTTTCAGATTCAGCATTTGCTGCAGGTAAACCGGCTGAAGCTCAAGCAGGACTCTACTTATTGGCATCCAGTAAAGTAGGACCTACTGTAGCTGATGATATCCGCCAATCTGCATTTATATCTTCTATTCTCGCACTCGGATTCATCTTCTTCTATATTTTGATCCGTTTCCGTAAATGGCAGTTCTCTTTGGGTGCAATCTTAGCATTGTTCCATGACGTGATCATTGTAGCGGGTCTTTTCTCTTTGCTTCGCGGTATCACGACTTTCTCTCTCGAGATTGACCAACACTTCGTAGCAGCGATTCTGACCATTATCGGTTACTCTATCAATGACACGGTGATTGTATTTGACCGTATCCGTGAAGAGGCTACGCTGACACCGGCTGATAAAATCAAAGATGTAATCAACCGCTCTATCAACAGTACCCTTAGCCGTACCTCATTCACCTCTTTGACAACATGGATTGTAGTAGCGATGCTATTCTTCTTTGGTGGCGACGGTGTAGCAGGTTTTGCTTTTGCACTCTTTGTCGGTATCTTTGTCGGTACTTATTCTTCTATCTTTATTGCATCTCCAATTGTAGCAGACACAACTAAAGATGTCAGTGCTTTTGCTTTCAAAGAAGATGATGAAATTGATGTAAGAGGTGAAGATGTTGAGTTGGTTACAGAAGAACCAAAAGCATAATTTAGAAATTTACCTTTTAGCATAATAAACTAAAAATCTAAAGCCGATTCCTGAAAAGGGATCGGCTTTTGTTTTATGTTATTGAGAATTATAAAATACCCCAATTTAACCTGTCCCAATGACTCACCCCAACCCCTCTCTTTTGCTCCGCCTGAAAAGAGCGGCTTTTTAGACTCCTTAGGGAGTCTTTCGGCTGCGCCAAAAAAAGCCCCTTCTTTTTAAAGAGAAGGGGTTTTGGATGAGTTAGGCGAATAGGCATAACAGCAAAATCACCAGATATTCACTTCCGGTTCAATATTGACAGCAAATTTTGAAAAAATATCAGCTTGTATATCTTTTGCCAATTGCCAAATTTCCTTGCCTTTTCCATTGCCATAATTGACCAAAACCAAAGCCTGCTTCTCATGTACGCCAATATTTCCAATGCGGCGACCTTTCCAACCGGCCTGCTCTATAAGCCAGCCTGCAGGGATTTTAACACTGTTTTCAATATCTGTCGGATAAGAGGGCAGTGATGGATGTTTTTCAATCAGAGATTGAAAAAGGGAAATGGCTATGACCGGATTTTTGAAGAAAGATCCTGCATTGCCGATAATTTTTGGATCGGGCAGCTTAGAACTTCTAATCTGAATGACGGCATCACTGATAATTTTAATGCTCAGTGGCCTGTCTCCAATTATGTTTTGTATATCGCCGTAGCTGATTTTATAAATCGGCTCTTTGGAAAGCCTAAAAGTTACAGAACTGATAAAATAAAGTCCTTTCAATTCCTGTTTGAAAATACTGTCACGGTATCCGAATCGGCAGTCAGACCATGAAAATGTCTTTGTTATACCACTGCTCAGTTCTATAGCTTCCAGTTCATAAAAAATATCTTTCAGTTCAACTCCATAAGCACCGATATTCTGAATTGGTGCTGCGCCAACTGTTCCCGGTATCAGAGAAAGATTCTCTACGCCGGCAAAATTCCTTTCAATACACCAAAGTACAAATTTATGCCAATTCTCGCCTCCTGCAGCCTTTATATAAAGATATTCGCTGTCTTCTTCCAGGATGTTTATCCCTTTGAGGGAATTTTTGATCACGACCCCTTCAATATCTCCTGTCAGCAGAATATTGCTTCCTTCACCCAGAATTTTAATCGGTAAATCGTAATTGGCAGCAATTTCCAAATCGGAAATCTTCACAATCTCTTCAAACCCTGCAGCCAAACTTTCCAATCCGAATGTATTGAATTTTTTCAGGGATTGATTTTTTATGATTTTCATTTTTTAAAATTTTGACATTGTTGCATTCATTTGATTTTGTATGCAATGTCATTACGTAAAAAACATTAAAGCCCCTGCAAACAAGGTAATTAATATCATAAAAACGGTGACCATGCTCATAGAAAACCTTATTCCAAAAGCAAAATCCCTAATGGTTTTGTTGTGGGCAGGATATTTTGAGAGGATTTCTTCCACCATCCTTTTTTTGTTAAAAATATGTGCAATGTCAAACTGCACCCGGTTTCTAACCAGAATTCCATAGGCCTTCAAAACCTTGATTCTAAAGTACACTACAATGGCAAAAAGCGAAGCAAAACTGATAATCAGGCAGGCAATCAATATGTTTTCAAACATAATATTAATGTCAAATTATTAGGAAAAAAGCAATGCTGCAAAATTAACACATTTCAAGCTATAAAAAAAATAAGTCGGCCTCCCATAGGAAACCGACTTGTAATATTCATAATATGTTATGTGTTTTCAAAAAATAATCAGCACATCAAAATTGCCATAAGGATATCAAGGCACTAATTTTTACAAAGTTAATCGCACATCAATATAACTTGAAAAGTTTGCAAAGTCAGTTGAGGCAAATCCGCACAACTTGTCCCGACCCAAGACGGGATCATCACATCCGCACATCAATATCCAAAAACATCTTCCAAGCTCAATTCCTCATATTTGCCCAAGCTTTTCAGATAAGCTGCATCCAGTTTTTTCTTATCACCCAATACCAGAATGGTATAATGACGGCCTTTGATTATTTTCTCCTGGAATTTTTTGAATTCGTCAATCAATGTGTTTTTCTCGGATTTAAATTTAGTGAAGTATTTGTAGGCATCTTCCCGCAAATCCTTTTCAAAACCGCGTTTTTTATTCATACGGTAGGTCCAGTAAATACGGTCGCGGGTAAGGCGATCACTTTCAATTTTTTTATTGATGGCATCTACAGAATTTACAATCTGATCCACTGTAATAGGCATGTTTTCAATGATTTCATTCATTGCAGGAATGGCATCTTTAATTTTATCAGACTGTGTACCTACAAATGCTCTGAAATAATGCGCATCTCGGTTATCCCTCGGTGAAGAATTCAGGGCATAAGCAGAATATGCCAATGCACGTTTTTCCCTAATTTCCTGGAAGACTATAGAAGAAAGCCCTGCACCAAAATACTCATTGTACAATTGGCTCATCACCTCTTCCTGAATATCGAAACCAACAGTTCCTTTAGAAACCATCATGATTTCGGCCTGAGTCATTTCAGGGAATGACACAAAAACTACCTTATTTTCCTTGGTATCCAATTCTTTAAAATCGGGACGTTTTGGATATTCCAAAAGCTTTTGAGGTACTTTGTGCAGCTTATTCAAAATGGCTGCCACATTGGAGATATCCAATGCGCCAAAATAGAACAAATCATGTTTGTAGGCCGTCAGCTCGGCAACTTTTGCTGTAAGCTGAGGGCCTGTCAGAGCATCCATTTCAGCATTGCTTAAAATATCTGTAAATGGTGAACTTTTGCCAAAGCGGGCATAGCTGAACATAGCATTCTGCAGAACATTACGTTTGTCTTTCTTGGCGTCGCCACGTTCCTTTTTGATCTCTGAAACCAGATTCTTCAATGCCTCTGCATTGGGTTGCGCATGGGCCAATAAATGTTCAAAGAGTTCAACTCCTTTTTCAAGGGAACGGTCCAAACCTTTGAGTGTCACATAGGTTACTTCATTGCTTGCAAAGATATCAAAAGAAATCCCCAGTTTGAAAAACTCCTGCTGTAACTGTTCGGGACTGTATTTTTCAGTACCGAGATATTTGAGGTAACGAAGTGCTATGGGTAATACTTTGTCCTGATCCGATCCCATGTCAAGGATATAATTCAGTTCAAAGGTCTGATTGTTATCATTTTTAATATAGTCCAAACGCAAACCATTGCTGAGCTGCTGTGTTTTAATGCTTTTTTTGAAATCAATAAAAACTGGTTCATTTCTTGGTGATTCCAATTTCTCGAAATCGCTGCGGTATTTGGATATGGTATCCTTTGGCGGCTCCACCGGAGTAATTTTGGGCTTATCCACTTTCAGGATATTTTTGTCCTCACCTTCGCGTTTGTATACTACAACAAAATTAGTAGGTTTCAAATAAGTATTTGCAAATTCAATTACCTGTTCTTTAGTTACAGCGCGCATTTTGCGGTATTTAGAAACAGCATCAGTCCATTTCTGATTTGAAATAAAGGAAGATAACAGTAAATTTGCACGGCCTTGATTGCTTTCCAGCGATTTTTGCATTTTATATTCCAAATCTGTCACTACTGCTTCAATCATCCAATCTTCAAATTCACCCTTGCGAATCTTATCCAGTTGTTGCAGACAAAGGTCCTTTACTTCTTCCAATTTTTGTCCCGGACGGGGACTGGCATAAAAACCAAAAAAAGAAAAATCATTGGCTGACCAGCTGAAAGTATAGCTTTGAGCGCCAACCAACTGTTTTTGAACCAGATTGATATCTACCAATCCGGCTTTGCCGTTGGTAAGGATATTTGATACCAATTCTCCGAGCATAGCTTCTTGAGTACCAGCGCCCGGAAGTCTCCAACCCATATCTACCACTGCCTTTTCTATACCAAAAATTTCTTTTGCAATCGGTGATTTGATTTCCGGCTGCGATTTTACTTCAAATTTTGGAATTTCCTTGCTTTTATATCCGCCAAAATATTTTTCGATCATATCAATAGCTTCGTCAGGATCGAAATCACCGGCCAAAACTATTGCCATATTATTGGGAACATAATAATCTTTGAAGTATTGGTGGATTTTCACCATCGATGGACGTTTCAGGTGGTCTCCTGTGCCAATCGTTGTTTGTGTTCCATAAGGATGTTCAGGCAGCAGTCCGCTCATGAAGGCCTGAAAAACCTTGCGCCCATCGCTGTTTTGACCAATATTGAATTCTTCATACACTGTTTCTAATTCAGTATGAAAAAGTCGCAAAACCAATTCTCCGAAACGCTCCGATTCCACTTTCATCCAACGTTCTAGTTCATTACTCGGAATATCGTTCACATATACCGTCTGATCCAGCGATGTATAGGCATTTGTACCTTTGGCGCCCAAAGAAGAAATCATCTTGTCATACTCATTGGAAGCGACCAATTTGGCTGCCTGAAAAGAGATGGCATCAATCTTTTCATAGATTTTTTTGCGTTCTTCCGGATTTGCTTTGAAATGTTCTTCGTACAAATCGGAAATTTCTTTCAGCAGCACCTTTTCTTTTTCCCAATCCAAGGCCCCAATTTTACTGCTGCCCTTAAACAGCATGTGTTCAAGATAATGGGCCAATCCTGTTGCATCGGCGGGGTCATTTTTGGAACCTGCACGTGTAGCAATAAATGTTTGAATACGTGGAGCGTCTTTATAAACGCTCATATACACTTTCAACCCATTTTTAAGGGTGTAGATTTTAGCACCAAGCGGGTCGTTTTCAACGGTTTCATACTTGTACTTTGAGCCTGTCATACTTTTGTTTTTATTACAGCTCAATACGGAAATAGAAAGTACCGCAATAGAGAGCAGTGTGGTGAATGTAGTTAGTTTCATATAATCGTAAGTTGGATGTTGGTCTGTGATGGACTTTTTTTGAAAGTCTGCACAGTATTGGGTAAATTTGGACTTTATTGTGTGAATTTAGTAAAAAGCAGATAAAAATGAATAATAATACCCTGATTTTAAAAAATAGCCGATCCAAACATTCGACAAAGCAGAGCTTTCAATTGATAAATTACCTTTTGATATGCTTTTTTTTTGTAAATAATATCAAAGCTCAATCATTCAGTCCGGCAGTTTTAGAAATTATTTACCGTGTAGGAAATGAAAAGCCAAAAACTGTTCTTTTGGAATGGAATAAACCCTTTGCCAACGATGCCCTGAAGATAGAAATGCAATGGTTGGAATCTGAAAACAGATACATTGTCAGAATTAGGGCACTTGCGCCAATTAGCTTCCAAAAAGTAACTCTGAATGGCACTTACAGCTGTTCCGGTTCAGATACCCGATATTTCTGCAATGGATTTCAGAGTTGGACAACTTCGCGTGAATATGTTGACAATGAACGAATTCCACGCCTTAGCCACATACTTGACGCCTATTCCAAAAATGCGGGTGATTATTATCTGTACAAATATCCCAGAAAAAAAGGAATGCTGCATTCCTGGACCTGGACCTATTGGCGCGATGCTGAAAAATACCATATTTTGGCTTCCTTGGCCGAACCCGGAGGATTTACACATTTCCGTTTCGACACAAATACTAAACAAATTTTCATTGAAAAAGATTTGGAGGGCTTGCAGTTGACTGCCGATAAAAGTTTTGAAATCTTCGATTTTATTTATGCCGAAGCCTATGGATACGCTGCTTACAGCAGATTTATGCAGGATTACTCCAGTAAATGGCGAAAAAAATACAGCAGCCCAACTCCAGCCGATGCTCCGGCTGCCATGGGCTGGACCAGCTGGTACTACCACTATGCAAAAATTGATGAAAAATTGCTGGAAAATAATCTCAATGTTTTTGCAGAAAAACAAATGCCTATCGATATTTTTCAGATAGATGACGGTTATCAGCAGGCCGTAGGGGATTGGCTCATCCCCAATAAAAAATTCCCAAATGGAATGAAAGTATTGGCAGATAAAATCCACGCCAAAGGCTTCAAAGCCGGTATTTGGTTGGCTCCCTTTGTCGCGGCAAAAAAATCGGATATTTTTAAAACGCATCCCGATTGGTTTGTCAAAAAGCCAAACGGAAAAGCGCTCATGGTGGCTAAAAATATCATTTGGAAAGGGCCCTATTATGCCCTCGATATTTATCATCCCGAAGCCCGTTCCTATATTAGACAGGTGCTGCAAACCATTTTTCGGGAATGGAATTATGACCTTATCAAAGTCGATTTTCTTTTTGGGGTCTGTCTGCAGGGCCGTCCCGATCGTACCCGCGGACAGATTATGTACGATGGGATGCAGCTGCTGCGAGAGGTTGCCGGAAAGGATAAAATGATATTGGGCTGTGGTGTGCCCTTAGCTTCTGCCTTCGGTATGGTCGATTATTGCCGTATCGGCAATGATGCGCACACAGGTTGGGAGTTGAAACCCCTAAAAAAACTGCATGCACACGAACGTCCTTCCACCTGGTCTACTCTGACCAACAGTATCAATAGAGCTGTGCTCTCGGGACGGTTTTTTCAGAATGATCCCGATGTTTTTATCCTGAGAAATAAAAAGACCAATCTGAGCGAAACGCAGAAAAATACGATGTTTATGGTCAATCAGTTATTCGGAGAAGTCCTTTTTATATCTGATGATATCCGTGAATATGACAGTCTGACACTGCAATTGTACAAATCGGGATTCCCCATACACAAAAAGGAAATTATGAATATCAATATGGATATAAAAGATATTTATGTGGTTGATTTTAAAATTGGGGAGCATAAATATGTGGCTTATTTCAATTTGGGAAGAGAGCCCTTTGAGTTTATACTACCTGAAAACTACATACCTGAGAATGAAATGAGATATGATGAGATAATAGATAATTCTACACAGAAAAAAAATAAACTATTGCCTTATCAAACTAAGTTTTATAGATTATCAAAATAAACAAAATGAGCTCGGTAAAATACCGAGCTCATTGTTTTGCTTAATTGAATTGTCTAAACATTTGTATAAGTTTAGCCAATAAAAAATATAAGATTATTTGTTTACTATGATTTCAGCGCCTAAAGCTTGGGCACCTGTTTCACCTAAGAAACCTTTTGCGAAAACAGTATAGATCTTACCTGATTCTAAGGTAATTGCAGGTAAAACAAGCGCTACGTTCGTTGTTCCGGCAACTCTTACGTCAAGGTTATAAACACCTGCGTCTAATGGAGTAAAAGCGGTGTATTCTTTGAATGCTTTGTTGCCAAAAACAACTGTACCTGATGATGCTACTGCAACGTCAACAGCAGGTGCGTTTGGTGAAAGGTGTATAAAACGTACATGAGCCTTACCAGCAACAGGTGCAGTGAGGTCATCAGTCAAAACCAATGCAGAGATTTTAGAAACTGAATCCACTGCAAAAACACTATAACTCATATCTTTTGTCAAAGCCAAATCAGCTTCAATTACTGTAGTAGTTGTTCCGGTTACATTAACTTTAATGTTGCGTGTACCTGCCTCTAACTCGAGGTATCCTGTGTTGCCCGGGAAAGGAAGAGCAGCTGTATTTTTTTTCATATCATCTACCAAAAGATCTACACCTGGAGCATTGGGAGAAGCGTGAATTACCATTACCTGAGCATGTTCGTGAACGTCCTCTTTTTTACAGGAAGAGAATAATACTACTGTTGAAAAAAATAATGCTGATGCAAGGATTGAGATTTGCTTTTTCATTGGTTTATTTTTTATAAAGTGAAATAATAAGAGCAGAACAGCACTATCTTTATTTTTGTTTAACAAATTGTAAATATTTTGTCAAAAAAATTAAACATGTTGTTTTTAATAAAGTCTATATGCCTCATTTAATATTATTAATTCTGCTTTCAGCTTCATTTGTTGAGTATCGCCACATTCTTATATTATTTTTGTATTAAATTGATCTGATATGAAAACCGATTATTTTTTTGTTTTTATTTTTTTATTGGGCGCAATCTTCGCTGATGGTCAGTCTATGCAATATAACCACCCCAAAAAAGCCTCTATCCAAAATAGCTTTCTCCTGCTTGCATTCAAAATGGCCGGCGTAAAAAAAGACAAAAAATCAGTAGACGGTCACAATATAATGACCCGCGAAGCGCCTATGAAAAAGCTCTACCGCAGGCATATTGTAGAAAAAACAATACAGAGCAAACAGGCTGTTTACAGCATCCGGTCCAAAAAAGAGGACAGGGGCCTGACTATATTATACCTGCATGGAGGCGCTTATACAGCAGATTTTCTAAAACAGCACTGGCAATTCATGTCCAAACTGGTCAGGGAAACGGCCTGCAACGTTGTAGCACCCGATTATCCCCTGACACCGCAGCACAGCTGGAAAGATAATATCCCTTTTGTATTGGAGACTTACAGAATCCTATTGAAGGTAACACCTGCCGATTCTATCCTTTTTATGGGTGATTCGGCAGGTAGCGGACTTATCATGGCATTGGCCCTCGCTGCACGGGATGCAGGTCTGCCGCAGCCCCGACATATCGTCATGCTCGCACCCTGGCTCGATTTGGAAATGAAAAATCCCGAAATTGACAAATTGGAAAAACGGGATCCCATGCTCAATCTCCCTTCGGTGAAACGTTCAGCACTGCTTTATGCAACTGACAGCAGTAATTTGAGGGAGCCTTATGTAAGCCCCATGTTCGGTACTTTGCAGAGCTTGGCACCAATGAGCCTTTTTGTCGGTGGCAGAGATGTACTGCAGGCCGATTCAAATGTTTTTCAGCAAAAATGTTCTAGAGAAAATGTCCCGTTAAATTATTATTTTTATCCCAAGATGGTACATGTTTGGATGCTTGTACCATTTTTGCCGGAGTCAAAATTCGCTTTTAAACAAATTTTGGCAATTATTGGGCATGAATCTTAAAGAAGTCAGTATAAAAATAGATCCCTATGAAAAAAGACAAAGCCTATGAACTTCATCACCTGATACAAAGTCTGACCGCTTCTGAAAAAAAATATATAAGGCGTCAGCTGATCAAATATGAAGGGGAGACAACCAAGGATCTGCTACTATTTGATTTGTTGAATCACGAACGGGAGCCCGAAACAGAGGCACTAAAAAAAGCCTATGAAAACAAGGGTTATCAGTCGGATTATCTCTCGGCCGACAAAAACAAACTATATGAAGAAATACTTTCAGGGCTCTCTGAGCTGAATGCTGATTATTCCAATGAGATAAAGGCAAACGAAAGCTTGCAGAAGGCAATTGTGCTCTATGAAAAAAAACTGTTTGAGCAATGTCTTAAACAGCTGGCTAAAGCCAAGAAAATGGCTGAAACCTATGAGTTGTGGGGACTGATGATCAGTCTGCTGCACCTGGAACAGCGCTGTCACCGGGTGCGCTTCGATTTTGAGAAAGCCAAAGAAGCTATGGGTGCAGAAAGCGCAGTATTTGAACGGCAGCAGCTGCTAAATACTTTTGCTGAGATTCATTATGAAAGTATCTCGCTGCGGGTGAAATATTCAAAGGCCCGCTCTAATGAACAGCTTACTGCATTTGACAACTTAGTGCAAAGACTCGAATCTATAGGTAAAGGCAATGATTTTTACACAGAATTCAACAGATTGGAAACGTTGTGTAATTATTTCTATGTCAAAGATGATCTTGAACAGGATATGCGATCAAACAGTAGTCTGAATGAGCTGATGCAGGCACACAAATGGTACATTGAAGACAATCCTTTGAATTACATTGCAGTCCGTACCCGCCTGCTGGGGATACAACGCCGGCTCTCACCTCAGCTTTTTTGGAAAGAACTGTCCAATTACAGAAGTCTGCCCAAGCAGGTCCAAAAACAAAAACAGGCAGCAGAGATTAATGTATTTATCTTTTCCAATAACTTCGAGTTGGATCAGCTGCTTTTGGAAAATCGTTGGCAGGAAGCTTTTGAACTTATTGAACCGATGGAAAAAGGCATCGAAAAATACCGGGAGCAGATTGATGGGAATTGGCTCTATTCGGCTGTTTACCGTTTTGCCTGTACTTCGCTCTTCAGTGCGAATTACAATAAGTCTTTAGATTACATACACAAGGCATTAAATGATTTTCCGGAATCACTAAGACCTGATTTGTACAATGCTGCACTTATGCTTCAGATTATTGTTCATTATGAAATTGGCAATTATAAGCTCATTCCTTCTTTGGTGAGCAATGCCCGTTATCATTTTAAAAAAAGCAACAGGCTGTACCGGACAGAAACACTCATGCTGAATACACTTAAAAGACTTTCTGATTTTAAAAAAGAACCTGTTGCCACAGAAAAACTTTTTAAGGAACTTAGAGTAAAGCTCTTGAAATTCAGAAATGATGATTTCGAGAAAAAAGCTTTCAGTGTTTTCGATTTTTTGGAATGGCTCGATTTTAGATCAAATGTATGATACAGTTTAAGGTAAATTAGTTATTATCGATCGATAATTATTTTATTACATATCAGATAACCAAACAATAAGAGTGCTAATAGTTAGTTTTTTATCATACTTTTACCTCTGCAAATAAATTTTCATTTTGCAATATGTACAGGAAAATAGAATTTACTTTTGTTAGTATAGAGTTTACTTAATGAACATTCTGCAAAATATAAGGTTATCAAAGATTAACTACCAAATAAAAATTATGTTTAAGAAGCTTATACTTGCTTTTTCCTTACTGCTGATGATCTTTTTTGCTTTGAATGCCAAAGCTCAAACTGTCTATGTTATGGGTGTTGCAACGGGTACCAATGGCGCTACGGCCAATGCCCTTAATGGCACAACTGTAACTGTTGATTGCGGTGTAACCAACAATTTTAGAGATCCTGCAGGTGGAGCAGGCGGTGCAACAAACTATGCAATAAATCAGACTTTTACAGTTACTTTTTGTTCCAATAGCGGACTTCCTTTGTACTTTGACTTTAGAGCTGCAGCAAGTTCTTTTAATTTAGATACCGGTACAGGTGATACACTTTTTTTCTTCGATGCTACTACAGGAGCTTTAATTACACAACTTACTCAAGCGGATGATTATGCTTTCTCTGAAGTCAGTGTTGGAACATTAAGCGATTGTGTGCGGGTTGTATGGCGTTCAAATGGATCCGGTGTAGATGGTGGTTGGGATGCGCTTATAACTTGTGTTTCACCTCCTATCTGTGCTTCAAATCCACCGCCTTCGGATGTTTTCTTACAGGCACCTACCATTTGTAACCTAAATGGCTATTGTGGCCGAACCGATTCCTATTACGGCGAAGATGCCCCTTACAATTTTGGCGGTCAGGGCGGCGGTTGTCCTACCCCAACAGACGGGCTATTTGGCGGTACTCTTCAAAATAATTCCTGGTTGGCCTTTGAGGCATCTACAACTACAGCCGTTTTTGATTTTAATATTTCAGGCGGTGGAACATGTAACGGTGTTCAGGCAGGTATTTTTTCCTTCAATTCTGCAACCAACACCTTTACAAGAATGTCACCCTGTAATCTGACCACTGGGACAGGTATGCCTGTCGGAAATTCTACTTTGACAGGTACAGGTCTCACAGTAGGGCAGACCTACTACCTCATGATGGATGGAAATGCCGGCTCAGTTTGTGATTATACAATTAGAGCTAATTCGGGTGTTCAGGTAGCTAATGCAGGAGCAGATCAGGCAGTCTGCGGCACCGCAACACTTGCCGCAAGCGGCACTGGTACTTGGTCTATAATTAGTGGAACTGGTACTTTTGCCAATCCTAACAACCCTACAACAACTGTTTCCGGGCTTGCTGCAAGTAATGTATTTCTCTGGACAACCAGTACTACACTTTGTGGAACTGTTTCTGATAATGTGGCTATTACTAACAGTGGTATCAATGCTGTCAGTTCTGGTTTGCAGACTGCCTGTGTACCTGCTTCAAATACTTATTCACAGCAAATTACTCTTTCATATACATCACCCCCTGTTTCAGGAACCTTGTTGGTAAACGGGCAATCTTTTTCAATAACGGCTTCACCGCAAACCATAACACTTGCCAACCTGACGGCAAATGGCGCTTCAGTAAGTGTAACAGCTTCTTTTTCGGCAATTCCTGCCTGTGTTTCTACTTTTAATAATGTATTTACGGCACCAGTATCTTGTGTTGCCCTATCTCCTTGTACCCCTAATAATGGAAGTTGGGATTAAGAATTCTTTTACAGTAGAAAATATGAATAAAAACACCTGATCTCCGCATATTTAGCTTTGATATAAACAAAAGTGAAACAAAGAAAAAATGATAAAATAATTTACTGGCATAATTAATAAAGTCCTTTATTAAAGCAGTCGTTTTTAAAATTGATAAGTAATGCACAAATTATATATTCTATTATTAGTATCCTTTTTGGGTTTTATGTTGAACTTGCATGCCCAATGTAACCTTACGGCAACTTCTTCTGGTTCAAATCCGTCATATATACAGGTTTATGTCTTGGTAGACGCTGTCACTGGCAATATCGTAGCTCAAAACAGCAACGGAATATTTAATGCTGTTGCATTAGGAAATTATAGGATACATGCCCTCAACTTTGATCCCGGCAATACACCGGCTCCCTTACCTGCTGCCCTAATTGGACAGCCTCTTAGCCTTGTAGGTTCTACAACTACAGGTTGTTTGAATTCAGATTTTTTTACAGACTTTGTGAACAGAAGCTGCTCATCTTGTTTAGCTATGCGTACTATTTGTGAATCGGATGCGTTAATTGTAAGTACAAGTGGTGAAAACGCAGCTTTTACTCAAATTTATGTATTGGTAGATGCAGCTACCGGCCGTATTGTTGCGACAAACAGCAATGGAGATTTTACAGGCATGGTGAGCGAAGGAAATTCCTATAAAGTTCATGCCCTCAATTTTAACCCTTTACAAGCACCAAATCCTATGCCTACTGTAGGACAGGCATTAAACGAAATTGGAATAATTTCACAGGGCTGTTATAATAGCGATTATCTTAGTGATTTTATTTGTATTAATCTGAGTTGTCTGCTTGGAAACTATCTGATAGATTTTAATGGCAGAACTGAACATGATAAAAATATACTTTTTTGGCATGTCACAGAAAATACGGCCATTCAGGGTTTTGTCTTGCAGCGCTCTGCCAATGGTTATTCCGATTTTTTGGATTTAACTTTTATCGGTTCAGAAAACAAAAGCTATTATGAATTTTATGATCAAAATCCATTAACTCAAAGCTATTATCGGTTAAAGTCCGTATTTGAAAACGGAGAAACAGAATTTTCAAATCTTGTTCAATTGAATCGCGAACAGAGTTTTGATATTAATATATTTCCAAATCCCGCAAAATCAAAATTAAATATTGAGTTTTATTCAGACAGTTCCGGAGATGCAGTGGTTAAAATTTATAACAGCTTGGGCCAGGAATTGTACAAATCTTATAAGAACTACACTATAGGATTAAACAGTTTTACATTTCAATTTTCTAATTTTGCTCAAGGTGTTTACCTTATAACTTTTGAAACTGAAGGTAAAAAAACAGTACATAAAATAGTAAAAGAATAAGAAAATTATTCTTTAATAACAAGATTAAGCCGCGACATCCAATTGCGGTTTTTTTGTTTAAAATGATCTGGGTTAAAAGTTATACTTTTTAAAACCCCAAAAATTGAGTAGGTACTTATTTTAGGGCATTAAGGCTTGGAACCCGAAGGCTTCGCGCGGCAAAAGCATTTATTATAAAGGATCTTAGTTTTTTAAAAAATTATTAAATATCAATAAAATAAGTCGGGCAGTTTTTGTAATGGCAAATGATTGAATCATGAAAATTCAATTTTAATTAGTTGTTTATAAATTGTAAAATATATGTTAAGTAATTGATAGTAATAATTTTAAAGCTAAAATTATTATATGTTTTAACAATAATTGTTTGTTGAACAAAAAAACCATCCGAGTATTATTAACCAATGAATTAGGGTTAAATTTGTCTATACAATATAATCAAGTACTTTCATTACAACAAGCTCTTAAAATAACATAAGATGGTCAGTAAATTTACAATTAGTTTAAATGCTCTTTGTTTTTGTTTTTTCTTCTCGCTTATTGGTATCAAGGCCCAGGAGGAAATCAAAGTTCGTGGAAATCTACGAGATATTTTAGACGGAGATATGACTCCCACACTTCTTGATCGTACTGATTTTGATTTTGCCCTTACAGGCGGTTCGGTAGTGCGAACATTTACAATCCTTAATGAAGGAAACTCACCGCTTGTAGTAAACAGTATTGTTGGTACCGGTGACTTCTCAGTTATTGGGGCTCTCACGCCTGGTTCTCCAATACCTGCAGGGGCTTCAGCCAATTTTACAGTAACATTTTCTCCGACATTATTAGGCCAAATAACAGGGTTAATTGTTATAAATAACTCTGACTCCGATGAATCTGTTTATGAATTTGCAGTACAGGGAACTGGAGCTATAACGGCTATAAGTACTTGGGATCCACTTCTATATTCACCTTCTCCATGTTCTTGGACCTCGCAGGATAACAATACATCCAAAAGTCCATTTGCATCATGGAGCCTTGCAGTTGTAGCAGCCGAGGCAGCAGGTATTAATGCAGTAATCACCTTACAGCCTGATGCATACTTAGGCAGTTTCAATTATGATCAGGCTAATGGGAATGAGTCATGTTTAGGACATCAAGTTTCAGCAACCTTAGATTTGAATGCTGCCCAGAACGGCATTCAAATTTTGGGCTCAACAAGCGGGTGTATGACCTTTATTGACTTAAGTTCAGGTACAGCAACCGATCAGTGGGGAAATTTTAACAATATGAACGGTCTGACTATCAAAAATATCTTTTTGCGTCAGTGGGGTGGGGCAATAAATCTGAATAACTGTACAAATGTGTTGATCGAAGACTGTGTTTTTGAAGATGTGAATAATTCTTCTGTTAATGCTGTAAACATAAGCGGTTGTACCAATGTAACATTTCGCCGATGCAAATTTTTGGCAAACAATAACAATGCCGGCCGTGCTTTAAACATCACAAACTCCGGCACATCAGGCAATCGTATTCTTTTGGAAGATTGTGAATTTGGTTGTAACACAAGTGGAGGTTCAGGTGCAGCTCTTTTGGTTGGCAATAGTTCCTTCGTTCAGGTAAATGGCGGTATTTTTTCAGGAAACAATTCCTCTGCGGGCGGCCGTGGCGGTGCTGTCAATGTTCAACCGGGGGCTAATGCCGTATTTAGCAATGTCAAATTCATGGGTAACAAGTCACCGGGTATAGGCAGTTCAATAGATGGCGGTGGTGCTATTTTTGTAGATGGAAACAGCTCTACCCTTCAGACAACTGTACTGATTGACGGATGTAATTTTTTCCAGAATACTGCAGCCGGATCTACCCGTGGCGGAGCAATTGTCTGTGTTGGCAATTCATCGGCAATTAATAAATCACTCACTACAATTCAGAATTCCAGATTTGAAAGAAATGGTGCAGATAGGGGCGGTGCACTTTTGGCATTGAATAGCACTGTCATAATAAATAATAACGTATTTACAGGCAATCAGTCTGCTGCTTTGACCAATTCTGCTAATTCTAATGGTGGGGCAATTTCTTTTCAAAATTCTCCCGGCAGTTATACAATTACAAATAATACATTTTCAGGTAATTTGGGACCAAACGCAAATAGAGCGATTAATGACGCTGTAACTGGTTCTGCTTTTACCCTAACTGGTAACTCAAATATTGTTGCTGCTTCCAGCGCTGATCCCGCTCAAACAGAAAATTTACCTATCAACAACACAGGAAGCACAGCAGGCAGTAATATTACATTGACAAGCCTTTCCACTATAGCTGCATCTTTTAATTGCGGCACTACAGGTACTTATTGTTCCATTACGCTTCCTACCGCCTGTCTTTCAAATACTCAATCTGATTTTATATGCTCTCCTTTGGCGGCTGCATCTGCAAGTATTTCGGGTCAGGTTTGGAATGATGCAAATGGTAATGGAGTTCAAGCCTCAACTGACCTTGGTATCTCAGGAGCTTTTGTGCTTTTGTATGATGAAATTGGCTATTTGATAGGTAGAACAAGTACTGACGCTTCTGGAAACTATGTTTTCACTGGACTTACACCCGGTAATTATCTAGTTATTTTCATTAATCCAAGTATTGCATCTTTCACTCTGACCAGTCCTGCAAATGCTTCAGGAAGTACCGAATCAACAGACAGTGATCAGGCTTTTACTACCAATATAGGTGGAGAACTTCGCGGTGCTACAAGTGGAAATATTGCTTTGTTGGCAGGGGTGAATGTGACTAATGTAGATTGGGGGCTCACTAATATTTTGTTGCTTCCTGCTGAACTAATCAGCTTCAATGGAAGTTGCAACGATAATGGAGTAATTCTTTCATGGTCGACTGCTTCTGAAACAAATAACAAAACCTTTGTTGTTGAAAAAGCTGCCGAAGATATGGAATTTGTAGCTATCGGATCTGTTTTAGGTGCAGGCACAACAGCTTCTCAAACAGAATACAGATTTATGGATATCAATGATGAATCAGGATTGGCCTATTATCGCCTTACACAGGTTGATTTTGATGGCTTGAGAAGTTCATCGGAAATTATTGCAGTTATAAATAACTGTATTGATTTTGAAGAGAACCGGATTTTGCTTTATCCTAATCCGACAAGAGGTGATTTTTCTTTGCAGTTTACCATTAGTGAAGAATCTGCAGTCAGTATTGAGATTTATAATACTTTGGGACAAAGACTCAGAACTTCGGAATTGGGTATTATGTCAGCAGCAGCACATCGTTTGAATATTGCAACATCAGACCTGGAATCGGGTACTTATATTGTAAAGCTGAACATAGGAGTCAGTACTAAAACACTGAAATTGAAGAAAACTTAAAAGAAAAAAATACTATTAGTACAAAAGGTCGGCTACACGCAAGTGTACCGACCTTTTTCTATAGATAAATATGTTCATTCTTAAATGAACAGACTAAAACTGTTTAACCAGATCCGTCATTAGAGTTCGTGATCCTGCTTTAGTTACCCACCTATGAGTTGCTTTCTAAATTTGTCCAAAAAATACCGAAAATAAGCTTCGTGCTGAACATCGGCTTCTTCCACGATACCGCCGGCCCTTCGAATGCGATCAGACAGTTCGTTGAAATCTTTGAAATTTACACATTTACCGTAAAAGTCACTATAAATCCAGTTATTCCTGCGAAAAGAAAGGATCATATTGGAACTGTAGCGTACTGTGCCATTGGCTACAGGAGTAGGATCAATAAAACCTAAGGCCATATAGTTTTTGGGATTTTCGGCAATCATGGCATCCGGTCCACCGCCTGAGAAACCGCATACGCTCTTTCCTCTGTAAGTAATACCCTTTCGTTGAAGATAGGATATCAGCTCAGTTTCTACCTTTTTCAAATTCCCGCCGCCATGAGTATAACAGGGGCTGTACACCAAAATTGCTTTTTGAAAAAAATCCCTTGGTGTGTTATCCCACATAAATTTTGGCGTCGCCCACATAGAGCCTCCAAACATTATAAGCATCGGATAACCCTTATCTGCAGCATCTGTTGGTATACTTATGAGCAGATTCCCCAAGTTTATCGGCTTAGGTGTCGGATCAGGTTTATATAAAATACTGAAGATGCTGATTAGAAATATTTTCCACATAGTTATTTATATTAAATTCTATTTTAGTCTAATCAATATGGAGCCGCAATGTTTATTCTTAATACCAACTGCAAAACGTCAATTTCCAAATCCTAAAATTTTCATATTAGGTCTAGATACCTGATACCTGATACTTGCTACTAATTTTCAAATTAAAAGATGTCTGTA
>CAINVS010000346.1 GCA_903854205.1 uncultured Bacteroidota bacterium
GAACCTGATACGGATAATGCCGTCGTAGGAAAATAGTATGATTCAACAAATTTCGAAGTTCCTTCTATTGATGATTAAATTTATTATTCATTTGATTATCAAAAAAGATGAAAACAAAAATTTTAATTATCATTCTAGGATGTATTCCTTTTATAAGCTTTAGCCAGTTTACAATACAAGGTAAAATTTCATCTAAGAAAACAAATACAGTTTTGCAAAATGCTAACATTGTTTTAGAAAACACTTATTACGCTTCGTCGAGCGATAAACAAGGACTTTATTCCATTTCTAAAATAAAAAAAGGCAATTATATGTTTAAGGTAAGCTATGTTGGCTTTAAAACTTTCGAACAAGAAGTCAACATTAATAAAGACACTATTATAGATATTGTTTTAGAAGAAAGCACTCAACTTACCGAAGAAGTTATTATTTCATCTACTCGTGTTCAAGATAAATCGCCTACAGCATACAGTAATATCTCTAACAAAGAAATAAAACCAATAAATTACGGAGCCGATTTGCCTTTTCTGCTAAGCAATACTCCTTCACTTGTAATAACCTCAGATGCAGGAACAGGAGTTGGGTATACAGGTTTAAGAATTCGTGGTAGCGATATTACAAGAATTAATGTTACCGTAAATGGTATTCCTATGAATGACCCCGAATCTCAAATGGTTTACTTTGTAAATATGCCAGATTTTGCTTCTTCTATTGATAATATTCAGGTGCAACGAGGCATAGGAACATCTACCAACGGAGCATCGGCTTTTGGGGCAAGTTTAAATATTCAAACAATGAAACTCAATCCCCTACCCTATGGCGAAATAAATTCATCTTATGGCTCATTCAATACATGGAAACGTAATGCTTTGTTTGGCACAGGTTTAATTGGTGGAAAATGGGCTTTCGATGGAAGAATTTCAAAAATAACTTCCGATGGATATATTGATAGAGCTTGGTCAAACTTACAATCTTATTACCTTTCGGGAGGATATTATGGCGAAAATACTATTTTTAAAATAAATGTTATTTCAGGAAAAGAAAGAACTTATCAAGCCTGGTATGGAGTTCCTCAGGATTCGTTAAAAACAAATCGAACTTATAATCCTTACAATTACGAAAATCAAATAGACAATTACAGTCAAAATCATTATCAATTATTGTTCTCGCACCAAGCAAGTGATGATTTGACTATGAATTTTGCATTGCATTACACCAAAGGAAAAGGTTATTACGAAGAATTTAAACAAGACGAAACATTTGCAAAATATAAATTGCCCGATGTTGTTAATTTCTTTGATACCATTATTCGTATCGACACTATTATAAGCGGAAATCCAATAACCATTATAGATACTCTGCATTTTAACGATACTATAAAAAATACAAATATTGTTAGACGTCGATGGTTGGATAATGATTTTTACGGCTTTACTTTTTCATTTGATTATAATAATCATAAAAACATTCAATTAATATTAGGAGGAGCATGGAATACATATAGTTGCGATCATTTCGGGGAAGTAATTAAAGCCGATAATATGCAATTGTTTACTGAAAGCCACGAATATTACCGTGATAATGCCAACAAAAAAGATATGAATGTTTATTTAAAAGCCATTTACAATCCAACAGAAAAACTTGGACTTTTTGCTGACCTTCAGTATCGCCGTATCGACTATACTTTTGAAGGTTACAACGAATATCTAGTAAATGTTCAGCAAAGTATTGGTTTAAACTTCTTTAACCCAAAAGCAGGGATTTCTTTCGATATTAATAACAAAAACAATGTTTACCTTTCTTATGGAATGGGAAACAAAGAACCTAACCGCGACGATTATGTTACCTCAACACCCACTAATCGACCTAAAACCGAAAGTATGCATGATATTGAAGCTGGATATCGTCTAAAACTTAATAGTTTATCATGCGATTTAAATGCATTTTATATGTATTACAAAAACCAATTAGTTCTAACTGGAGAAATAAACCAAAGCAGTGAATACGTAAGAACCAATGTTCCAAAAAGCTATCGTGTAGGTATAGAATTTTCGGCAAGTTGGCTTCCTATTAGAAATTTAAAAGTTTATGCCGACTTTACTTATAGTTTAAACAAAATTAAATCTTTTACCGAATTCATAGATGATTGGGATACTTGGACTCAAAAAGCTATAGAACATAAAAATACCGACATTTCATTTTCACCTTCCATTATTTCTTCATTACAAATTTCTTATAAACCTTTTAAAAATATTTCGGCTATTTTGGGTGGCAAATATATTGGAAAACAATTTATGGATAATACTTCCAATTCCGACCGTACGCTAAAACCATACGTTACAACTAATTTTCGATTATCATATCTTATGAAAACCACTGTTATTAAAGAGATCGAAGTCTCAGCTATGGTTAATAATTTTATTAATCTCAAATACGAATCTAATGGGTGGACTTATTCATATTATACTGGTAGTGAATTAAAAACAGACAATTACTATTTTCCTCAATCGGGCATCAACTTTATGGCAGGATTGAACTTAAGATTCTAGATTACAATAATTTGCTTATATGCTTTATGCAATTTTCTATGCGATTAGCCATGCCTCCATTTATGATAATATACGGGAAACCATAGCCTTGTAAAGCACTTTTATATTTTTCAAAGAAATATTTTCTCAAATGTGGGTGCTCTCTTTGTTGGTCGGCCTCCCAAGGAATATCAATATCGCACAATAAATATAAATCATAATCCTGTTTTAATATAGCATCTTCAAGCCAAACTGGTGTTTTGCTATAAGCATTTTCCATCCATATTTTTATAACAATAAGCTCAGTATCGGCAAAAAGTATTTTGTTTGCCTTTAGCTCTAATGTTTTTTCTCTCTGCAACTGTTCTATTGCAATTTTTTCAACGTCTTGATATAAATAAGGAATACTTAATTTATCAATATATTCACGTGCATATTCAGGATTATAAACTGTTTTATATTCTTTTGCTAATAATTGAGCCAAAGTGCTTTTCCCTGTGGATTCGGGACCGGTGATTGCTATCTTTATTAGTTGCTTTTGCATTGGGGGTTCAAAATTAGGCAATATTTGTTTATTAGAAGATAATCTTAAGTTTTAAAGCATGAATAAATAAATCCCATATTTAATTAGCATAAGAATTGTATTTGTTAAATAAATTCATAAAAAAATTATAATTTGTTTATGATATTTTATTTTAAACATTTTCACTTTCTTATAAACTATATTTATTAAATTTGCTAAATAAATACAATGTTATATGGAAACTTTAAAAGATATTCATAAAGTAACTGATTTGCGTTACAAGTTTTACTAGCATTTAAATATTATTCAAAAAGCCATCAGTTAGCTTACTGATGGCTTTTTGTGTTTTAAAACAACCCATTTAAGCATGTTAAATTATCAATATTTTAAATCAGATAAAAAGGAAACACTCATTTTATTACATGGTTTTTGTGAAAATATTTCTGTTTTCAATCATCAAAGTGAAGCATTGAAAACAGCATTTAATTTGCTTTGTATTGACTTACCTGGCTTTGGATTAAGTACTGTAATTAAAGATGTTACTATTCCCAAAATGGCAGATGAAATAAAGCTTATCATTGATTATTTGGAAATTAGTGACTGTGTGCTTTTAGGACATAGTATGGGTGGCTATGTTACATTGGCTTTTGCTAAAAAATATAGTCAATTATTAAAAGGTTTTGGGTTATTACATTCAACTGCAGCAAAGGATAATTTTGAAAGATTAGCTAAGAGAAAACAGTTGATCAATTTTATTAAAAAAAATGGATCTGAAACCTTCTTTAAAACATTTTTTCCTGATTTGTTTTTTGATAAAGAATTGAATAAAAAACAAATTGAAAATTTAATTGAACATGCTAATTCAACTGATTTAAAAGGAATTATTGAAGCTATAAAAGCCATGATGATGCGAGAAGAAACTTTTGACGTATTAGAAACAACTCAATTACCAGTGTTTTTTGCTATTGGAAAACATGATTCAATAATTACTGAAAACGATATGTTTGGTCAAGCAGCTAGGTGTAATCAATCTGAAATTTGTTATTTAGAAAACTCAAATCATTTAGGAATGGTTGAGCAACCAACTATTTTAAATGATGCAATCATTAAATTTGTAAGTAGAATATCAATTTAAAAATATTAAAAGTCGAAGTAAAATCAATTTTCAAAAATTCACAAACCATTCTCATTAATTCAATACAAATATTATATTGCAAGCTCAAATAAAAATGATGAAAGGTATAATTTTAGCAGGAGGAAGTGGAACACGTTTACACCCACTAACATTGGCAGTAAGCAAGCAGTTAATGCCTGTTTACGATAAGCCAATGATATATTATCCATTATCGGTATTAATGTTAGCAGGAATCAAAGAAATATTAATTATTTCCACTCCTCATGATTTACCTGGTTTTAAAAAACTATTGGGTGATGGTTCTCAAATTGGTTGTCGTTTTGAATATGCCGAACAACAAATTCCAAATGGTTTGGCACAAGCATTTGTTATTGGCGAAGAATTTATAGGGAAAGACAAAGTTGCTTTAATATTAGGCGATAATATATTTTTCAGTTCTGGTTTAAAATCACTTTTACAGGACAATAATAATCCTGATGGCGGAGTGGTTTTTGCATACCATGTGAGCGATCCCGAACGTTATGGAGTGGTAGAATTTGACGAAAACATGAAGGCATTAAGTATTGAAGAAAAACCCGAAAAACCAAAATCAAATTATGCCGTACCAGGTTTATATTTTTATGATAATTCAGTAGTAGAAATAGCAAAAAATATTCAACCATCGCCAAGAGGTGAATATGAAATTACCGATGTAAATAAAGTATATTTAGAAAAAGGAAATTTAAAAGTTGGTGTTTTACAACGTGGAACCGCTTGGTTAGATACTGGAACTTTTGCATCGTTAATGCAAGCTGGTCAGTTTGTTCAAGTCATTGAAGAACGCCAAGGTTTAAAAGTGGGTTGTATTGAGGAAATAGCATTTAACATGGGCTATATCAATAAAGAACAATTAGAAAAAGAAGCAAAAAAATTAGTTAAAAGTGGTTATGGCCAATATTTATTAGGCCTAATTAAATAGATTTGGAAATTATAATTATAGAATAAAATGAATATACAACACGAAGCATTGAAAAAATTCAGTTATCAAATTGAATTTGCGCTTAAAAATTATAGCGCACATGGAATGGATTTAAGCAAATACACTAACGTAATGATTGGTGGTTTGGGAGGTAGCGGAATTGGTGGAAGATTGGTGAAAAATATTTTTATGGATGAGTTTCCTCTTCCTGTTGAATGCATAGCAGATTATACTTTACCTGGTTATGTAAATAAAAATACTTTAGTGCTATTAGGCTCATATAGTGGAAACACAGAAGAAACATTAGCCATGTTTGCAGCAGTTAAAGAGCGCGGATGCGATATGATAATTTTAACTGGTGGTGGTAAATTAGGTGCTTTAGCAACAGAAAATAATATTAAACAATATTTCCTAGAACCAGGTTTTCAGCCACGCATGGCTTTAGGTTTTTCATTGACTTATTTGGTTCAAATTTTTGCTGAATTTATTAAAAAAGATGTTGCCAATGAATTAAAAGCAATAGCAGAAAAAGTGGCTAATACAGCTCCTTACGAAGATGAAATGATGGAGGATTTTAATGCAATAAAAAGTAAATTAGCTCATAAATTCATTATTGTAACAGACGCCTATTTTGAAGCAACAGGAATTCGTTTTGCACAGCAAATACAAGAAAATGCAAAACACGAAGCATTTACACATGTATTGCCAGAGGCAAACCATAATGTAATTGAAAGTTATTATGGAAACATTCCTTCATTATTTATTTTTATAGATTCGGGTAAAAATGAAAGAGTAAGCGCACGTTTTGAATTTTTAACTAATTTGTTAGGAGTTGAGAACCATAAAGTAATCAATATGGCAGTTAATGAATTTGATTTAGATGCTGTTTATGAAATGATTCACCGCTTAGATTGGTTAAGTTTATATGTATCTGATTTTAGAAAAGTAGATTCTTTAAATGTGCCAAATATTGCATCATTGAAAGAATATTTAGAAACTGTTTAAATTGAGTTTTTTTGGAAACATATTTGGAAATAATGGAGTAGATAAAAATGCTACTCCATTTATAAATCCTATTAAGGTAGAGTTACACTCTCACCTTATTCATGGGGTAGATGATGGGGTGCAAACGCTTGAAGAAGCTCTAGAAACTTTGAATGTGCTTGCAGCTATGGGTTATTCAAAGGTAATTACTACTCCTCATATTATGAGTGATTTTTACCAAAATGGTCCACATAATTTAATTCCAAAATTGCAAGAGTTGCAAAATTATATTAAAGAGCAAAATCTAAATATTGAAATAGAAGTTGCAGCAGAATATATGATTGATGATGCAATTGAAAATAAAATAAAAAACAATGAAATTTTAAGTTTTGGCGGTAGTAAAAAATATGTATTGGTAGAAATGCCCTTTTTGGAAGAAGCTAGAAATTTTAAATCAGTAATTTTTGAACTTCAAATTCAAGGTTTTAACCCTGTTTTAGCACATCCAGAAAGATATTCGTACTATCATCAAAAGAAAGAAAAATACGAAGAGTTAGTAGACAAAAATGTGCTTTTACAACTAAATAATCTTTCACTTATAGGTTATTACAGTCCGCATGTTTTAAAAGCAGCAGAGTTTATAATTGACAAAAAGTTACATAGTTTTGTAGGAAGTGATGCTCATAATATTAGGCATGCTTTAATAATTCAAGACAAAGTAGTTCACTCAAAATTATATCAAAAAGCCTGTAGTATTGAGTTACTAAATAACTCCCTTTAGGCAAAAAAAGGTGATGAGTTAAACTCATCACCTTTTTTTATTTTATAATTAAATCAATTCTTCGATTCATAGCTCTACCCTTTTCAGTATTATTTTCAGCTATTGGTTTTAGTCCACCAAATCCTTCGGTTGAAACTCTATTTTTATCAATGCCTTTTCTAACTAAATACTTAGCAACTTCTTTGGCTCTTTTTTTTGATAATTCTATATTTTTTAATTCATTTCCTTTATTATCAGAGTGACATTGAATACTTATTTCAAGATTTGAATATACTTTCAATTCCTCAGCAATTTGATTTAATATGCTAAAAGAAATTGGATTTAAAACTGTATTACCTTCATCAAACTGAATAACTTTTTTTGAAGCCATGATTAAAGCTTTTAGTTTGGTGGGAACTAAAGTAGCTTTAGGGCATCCATCTAATTCTATTAAACCATATATATCAGGACATTTATCAATTTTATCACCAATTCCATCATTATCTCTATCAGGGCAACCATTTAGCTCTTCAGTTCCTGGTATAAAAACACAGCTATCTTTATAGTCAGGAAATCCATCATTATCAGAATCAGGACAACCTTCATTTACTAATAATCCTGGAATAGTAGAACATTTGTCAATATCATCAGTAATACCGTCTCCATCAGAATCAGGGCAACCAGCTAAGGTAAGGCTGCCTTTTACATTTGGGCATTTATCATAAAAATCAGAAATACCATCATTATCAGAATCTAAACAGCCACTAAATCTTAAATCTCCTGTTATATTTGGACAATTGTCATTTTCGTTTGTAACTCCATCACCATCAAAATCATTTTCAGGACACCCATTTAGTTTTTTTATCCCCATTATATCAGGACATTTATCCTCAAAATCTAGTATTCCATCTTTATCTCTATCTTCAATTTTAACTTTTTCTGGTTTAACTTGTTGAGATTTTACTATTTTAACTTTATGTTTTTTAACTCTTTCATTTTGGGTTTTTTCTGGTTTAATTTCATTGGGTTTTGTATTTTTTGATTTGAAATCAAAATAAAAAACAAATCCTAAATTATTTTGGAAATAAGCATCTTTACCTAAAATTGTATTTTCAGTTGAAAGATTTCCATCATTTAAATTTTTATTTGTAAATCCAAAAACAGATTCAAATCTAAGTGCTGTTTTTTTTCCTAATCGTAAATCAAATCCAGCAGAAACTGGAATAATAACATCATTAAATGTGTTATCATTATTATTTATTTTTGAAGTAAAAAATCTAGTTCCCAATCCTATAGAAACAAAGGGACTCATTTTAGAAATGTCTAATCTTTTAAATCTATAACGTGCAGAAATGCTATATTTTCGATATCCTCTGGTAATAAAAATATCATTATCTAAAGTTGAATATGCCCAAACTCCATTATTTGTGTTTAATACAAAATCGAATTTTTGGTTAATAAACCTGCTGTATTGTATACCTGAAATAGCAAAAAAAGTGCTAAAAATTCTATCCGTTTGACCATATGAACCAATATAATCGTTTTTCCCAACATAAATGTTTAAATTCCATTTTTGCTCACTAGTTTGAGTATATGATTTAAAGGATAATGCAAAAAGGATTAGTAAAACTGAGATACTTCTTTTCATGATATTAAATTATTTTCAAAAAATACTGAAGTTTATAAATGTCAAAATTAACTTTTTTTAGCTTAAAAGTATTTTAATAATGTACTTATAATAAAACACTATTTCATTGCTAATGCTTGATCTAGTACTTTCATAAAATCATTAGGTGCTAAATAACCAGCTGCTATTTGAATCTGTTTTTTGTTAGGTTGAATAAAATAAGTTGTTGGGAATCCAGTTGATTTTCCTTGAGTTAATTGTCCAAATAATTCCCTTCCAGTAATTTTATTTCCATCTAATTCATAAACTATATCATCCAACTCTGGATTGAATTTAATTACAATAAAATCCTTATTTAGTGCTTTTATTATATCTGGATTGGTATAGGTATCTCTATCCATTTTTTTGCACCACCCACACCAATCGGTATAAGCATCTACCAATATAATTTTGTTTTGTTTTTTAGCTAAGGGATAACCAGTATTCCATTCTAACCATTTAAGTTCAGGGGTGTCATTGGATGGTGAAAACGAACCAAATAGTAGCAGTAAA
>CAINVS010000347.1 GCA_903854205.1 uncultured Bacteroidota bacterium
ATTCAATACTCTTAAAATAGTATTCAGTGCACCTCTGACCACCAGGCAGGACGACGGTCGCGGCGGGTAGTATTTAATTTCCCCGCCGCCCCGGCGTTAAAAATATCATTTAATTTGCCCGTGGTTAACTAGGTAACCCTAACCCTAACCCTAACACTAACCGTAACCCTAACTAACCCTCAACCCAAACCCTATCCCCCGCCCTTAACGGGGGATTTATGCACCTTTTTTCTTGCTTAACGGGGAAATTAAATAAAACAACGGCGGGCAAATTATATATTTCTCGGACGGTCGCTCGTTGAGAAGAATTCTTGCTTTATATTCTTGTTGACAATATATTGTTAATTATTGTTGCTGGGCATTGGGCAGCATTCCAATAAATAAATATTGTAACGATACAAATACAAATACAATAAAAAAATAACGACAATACTATATTGCAGTAACAGCAATATATTTTTGACTATCCCTGAAAAATAGTATGGATACTCAGGAGGAATGGACGGGACAGGCCTACAGTCTACAAAAAGGACATATCATAACATGATACAAGTTATCAATAATAAAAAGAGTATGCAGATTGTAGCTACAGTTGTATCCGTTCGATGCAACGATTAAACTGCACTACGACACTCCTTGAATATTGCTTTGTCTTAATCTTCCACCTCTCCCTTGGCTACAAGGACTTTTTGTTTCATTGTTCCGTAGTCGTACGTGTATACTCTACTGGTCTTGATATCCTCGAGAGCATTACGAAGCTCCCAAGATTTCGTAGCACCTACTTTAAGGTATTTGTTCAGTTTCTCCATTTCCGGTTTTGAACATTGGATTTCGGCGAGAATTCCATAAAATTCAGCCATTATGAATACAAATAAAACCCAACCGAATATGAACATGTAAATGACACCTTCCTCGACTGAGTACAATGCAAATGCCGCGATAAGCGCCGATAACAAAGTTACTGCCCAGCTAAAAATCGCCCCAATATACAGAGCAGGTCCAATTAAGCCTGTTATTCCGTTGTGTGGATTAAACACACTTTTAATGAAAAAAACACCGCTTTCATCACCGACACACTTGTTTAAGCACGTTATAATTGTTAGAGACACAACCACTGTGGCAATCTGTCCAGCAACTGCTCCGCCCATCGCCAGAAAAAATATCCATTGTAAGCCCTCCCCATCCATGACAGCATCTGGTGGGCCAAAGAATAACGGTATTGTCATCGTCAAAAATAAACCCGCCACGATCGAAAGGTTTGTAACTTCACTCGAAAAGATATCTTTTACGGAATCAGGATTAAGCATGCACTTTTTACCCTATTTACATTTTCTTATGAGTTCAAAATTACTTATTCAAAATGTTTGTTTGCATTCAAATTTGCTTACCCAACCATAATATCCGCTTACAATTTGGTCAGCATCGAAATAATTCTTCTCATCCCCAACCTGTCCAATCTTAATTTTATCAGGAATACCACTGACCTGGCGTGAAATCCAGCACAAAATATGCCTAACAGTTACATCCCAAATAGTTTTATTTGTAGCAAAGTAAATCATTTCACATTTAATGAAAATACGAAAAATCCACTCCAGAACACTTTGTGGTAACTTAAATTCACTTCGTTCTTTGTAGAAAAATCCACCATCCAACTTGTCATAATCTTTTCTCTCATAAGAAGCGTAAATTTCCGAAACGCTCACATTAAAGCTTCCAGCAATCGAACTTCTAGGCTCGTGAATAGGATTGTTAGAACTTGCAGGATTTGCAGTGAACATTATATTATCGTGTTTTAGGAAGAATAAAATGAAAAAAATGATTTTTAACCCTTTGCCGTTGAATTGACAAAAAACCTACGTG
>CAINVS010000348.1 GCA_903854205.1 uncultured Bacteroidota bacterium
GCTAAAATAATGGACGACAGAAAACAAACAGCTGCAAATAGATTAAATATAAAATTATGACTTCCATATCAATGTTAATGGACCTTGTTATTGGTCCTAGTAGTTTTAGTCAAGATTTGACAAATCCAAATAACAAGAAAAAATGGGAGGCAAAGACAAAAGAATTAGACCAAAAACCAGGAAGCAATTATTGGTTGAAATCTTTGGAGGCGAGTTTGTATCATACTATTAATGTAAACTCAAATTCAAACTTGAATTTGCAGCGTATTGTAGCTAAAGAAGTTCAAGGGTTAAAATTAGAGGATAGATTACAATTTTATCAAAAACGGATTGATATAGTCTGTTCAATGATATTTAGCGATGTATTTGAAGGTGTAACGAAACCCAATCCTATTGTACTAGATGATGCAATACGAAAGCTCAGATGGCTATTAAATGAGACCAACAGGATAGAAGATGATAATAAGCAATCAATATTTTCAATTCTAAAAGATTTTAATTCCTACCCAGAGTCTGAATTTGTTTATGTGTGTAATTACTTCACAGCAGTTTACCTGAAAAAATCAATTATAGCTTTGTATCGTCAAATTAGTATTATTGATAAAGAGACAATCAATGACTGGCAGGATGATATTTTTATTATGAAGTCACTAGTTGAAAATTTCGATAGCTCAACATACTCTGCTTTAAAGGACTATACCTTTAAGCATATGGGTGAGGATTCAACATATTTAATTGATTTATATTCTGCGCTTAAGAAGATTTATTATAATTCTTATTCGTCACAACAAAACATTTCTTGGAGTGAAATTGATTTGAAGGTCGAAATTAGGAAACTGGAAAATCTATCATTTCTTATTGTTATTAAAGATAGGCTGGTTGGTGAAAAAGTTGAACTTGGATTAGACGAAGTTTTAGAAGGTTCAGAAACAGTTATTGATAAGGTATATGATGAAATTAGAAGTGAGCTTTCTCAACTCAAATATCCTAATGATAGAATATATCTCCTTGGTCAAAAGGTCAACGAAATAAAGGAAATCTTAGAGGACGAATTTGTTGAAAGTAATAAATATCTACTAGAATCCATACCAAGAAAATTGATTCGTAAACTTCAATCTGAATTAGAGATGATAATGGCGAATCCTAAAATTGACTTAAAAGAGTTCGATAGAGACCAAACCAAACCCGTAAAAACTACAGTTTCAGTTACACAATTAGCTTTTTTGTTTAAGATATTAGAAGAGAATAAAATTATTACGCCAGAGAATCGGAGTGATTTATACATGGCGGTTTGTAATTCTTTTATGAGCAAGCAAACTGATGGTATTTCACCAAAATCTTTTCAGAATCACTATTTAGCCACCCCAGACAATAGCACTAAAGCTTTTTGGAAGGATAAATTCATGGAATTCTACAATCAAATTAAAATAATTAAGTAGCTCGTAATCAACTACTTAAAAGGGGTGATTACACCCCTTCAACTGTTTTAGCTTCACTTTTTGTTATTCTTTTGCTCTTGTATTCAAACAAGGGCTATTGGCGTTTCTCTTCTTGAATACAAACGCCATTACTTTAAAATTTATAACAATGACTAATTATCATGAAAAAGAAATTCTAAGTGTCAAGGAGGCTTGTTTGTATATGGATATCAGCAAAAGCTATCTGTACAAATTAACACACGGCAGAATGCTTCCTTATTCTTGTCCCAACGGTAAAAAAATATATTTCCAAAAGGATGATTTGAATGAGTGGATGCTAGGTAATCATCAAGCTTCAAAACACGAAATAAAACAAATGGCAACAAAATTATTATTAAAATCAAAAGGAGGTGTAGCATGTTAAAATTAAGTATGTATGAAAATTTCGTAAAATTCGGAGACTTTGAAATTGAAGATATTTTTCAGGGTATCATAGATTGTGAATTAAAAGCAGAGATTGAACAAATCCGCAAGTTCTATAAAGACGGAGATAAAGAAACAGCAGATAATCTCAAGAAAAAACTTCCAGCTTTTACAGCATCTGGTATTTTTAGTAATCCAAGAAAAAAAGAAAATCTGCAGAGTTACTCTAAACTAGTAATCTTGGATTTTGATAAAGTAGAAGATTTGAGTGGCATATTTTCTGAAATAAAAAAGATGCCCAACACCTATGCTGCATTTATAAGCCCCAAGGGAGACGGCATCAAAGTGTTAGTTAGGTGTAATTCAGAATGGCAAAATCACGAAAGTGCATTCGACCAAATATCAGACTATTATGCATCTGTACTAGAAATTCCAATAGACAAATCTGGGAGAGATATTTCTAGGTTATGTTTTGTGTCTGCTGATGCAAATCTTTACTATAATTTTGATTCAAAGATTTTTGAAGTTAAGGATTTATCATATGAGGAGACTGTAATAAAAGGGACAATGATATCGGGTAATTATATTAATAACAACCCTTTTAGTAAATTGATAAATACTTGTAACGACATTGTATCAATGTATAGTACATATCAGGTAGGAAATAGAAATAATCACATCTTCAAATTGGCAAGTAAATGCAATCGGATGGGTATACCACTTGAATTTGTTTTGGATACCCTGACAGCTACTTTTGATTTGAATACAACTGAGATTTTAGAAACTACAACTAATGCTTATAAAAAAGAAGAGTTTGGAAGGGATGCATTTTTTGCAAATAACCACTTTGTAAAAAATTATGCGCTAGATACAACAACATCCCCAGTTTTCCCAGAAGAGATTTATTCTTTATTGCCCAATCTATTAAAGAGAGGTACTGGTGTTTTTACTGAAAGTCGACAAAAGGATATGTTCCTTGTGAGTTCACTAGCGGTTTTGGGAGGCTGTATTAATGACTTTGATGGATTATATGATAGCAAATTAGTACACCCGAATTTATTTACTTTTATTGTAGCTCCTGCTGCAAGTGGGAAAGGTGTAATGGTTTACGCAAAAGAATTAGGTGAGGCATATCATAAACATTTAATTGCCCAAACTCGTAATGATTTGAGAGTATATCAACAAAAGCTAGATGAGTATAATGAAATGATACAGTCAGCAGAGGAAGATGCCGATTATATCGAGAAGCCGATTGAACCATCAAAGAGGATTTTATTTATTCCAGGGAATTCCAGTTCTGCAGCCTTTATAGAAAAGATGGTCGCTTCTAATGAAAAGGTAATACTATTTGAAACCGAGGCCGATACCATGTCGAATACGTTCAAAAATGATTGGGGTAGTTATTCAGAAATTTTGCGTGCTGCTTTTCATCATGAGACCGTATCTGTTAATCGAAAAGGGAAAGATGCATTGTTGGAAATGAATAAACCAAGGCTTTCAGTATCAATATCAGGAACTCCTAATCAAGTTGTTTCATTAATAAAATCGCCAGAGAACGGACTTTTTAGTCGATTTATTTACTACACATTTAAGGAACCTATGGAATGGAGAGATGTATCTCCCAACAGTACAACACCAGACAGAGGCGCATATTTTTCAGAATTGTCACAAGATGTTTTGCAGATGGTAAATTTCTTTGATTTGAATCCTGCAAAATTTAGTTTGGCACCCCAACAGTGGGATGAGTTAAATCATCGATACAAATTAATGGTTGATTATTATACTTTGATTGCAGGGGGCAATTCAGACATCAACAGCGTTATAACCCGTAGTGGTTTAATTCGTTTTCGAATTGCAATGATTTTGAGTGCTATTAGAAAATTTGAACAAAATGATAAATCAAATGAGTGGATTTGTTTAAGTGAAGATTTTGAAACTGCTGAAAAGATAGCTGATGTTTTACTAATCCATTCATTCATTATTATGAATCAACTGCCAAAAAACGAGGAGCCTTCTTTGAATAATATAGAGTTAACACTATTCAATAGTTTAACTAATGAATTCAACAGACTTGAAGCAATATCAAAAGGAGAATTGTTAGGAATAAAAGCAAGGTCTTCTGATGGCTATTTAAATAGATTGGTAAAAAAGGGGAAACTGAGAAGGGTTGCAAATGGCAAATATCAAAAGGTCTAAATTGCAGACTTTGCAATTATTGCAAGTATCTAAATTCAAGCTCTGGCATTTTTGCCAGAGCTTATTTAGATTACTAAGCCATCATAAATGTTATTTAACTCTTCTTGACGAATCCCCAAGTAAATTCTTGTTATTGCTGGGCTGCTATGATTAAAAAGCTCACTGAGATATGTTAGGGCTTTTTCACTTTCTCCATTTGTTTCATATACTTTTCTACCAAAGCTCTTCCTGAGTGAGTGGGTGGATATATTGAGGGTTTTAGCCTCCTTCTTAAATACATCCTTCAATATTCGGTTTAAAGACTGTGTTGCAAAAACACTGTTTTTTTGGCTGGTAAATAAAAAACCGTCTGTTGTAAGGTTCTCAAAAAACCTTAATGCTGATTTTATATTATCATTGATTTTGATGTTCCTATGTTTCTGAGTCTTCTTTTCAACCAGTTTAATGTTTTCACCATTAACATCCCCAAACTTGAGGGACAAAAGGTCTGAAATGCGAAGGCCTGTATTTATTGCCATGATTATATACAAGCCAATGGTTTTATCCTTATCGTCCTTAAGAAGCTTTTGGGCAATAAAACTGGCTTTTTCAAATTCGATGTAATCAGCTTTGGTTGTAATTCCTTTCTTACTCATAATTTTAGATTGATGTTGTAAAGTTAATAAAAAAATGTACAAAAACAATATATTTAAAACAAAAGTGAACATTATTTTTTACTTTTAAACCTATAAAATTGATAAGTAATTGAAAATCAATACTTTGAATCATTTTAAAATGTTCGCTTATAAGAAAAGTGAACATTTGTAGTTTCTTTAGAATAGCTAAAATCTATTTCCAAGGCACATTCTCTATTATTAATTAAACTATATTAAAGATATTGTATGATAAATTTTTATTGAATCTTTTAGATGGATTGGGATTTATTTTTGATTCACGAGTGAAATGATATGATTTTGAGCGGTATTAGAAACTGTATTTTTTCTAAGTATATGCAATCACAACCCTCCAACAAATTTGTCAGTTCGGGGACTGTTAATAATTTCTTTGAAACTTAGAGCGATAATTTCAAAAAGACTATTTAAATTTGACAATTATTGTCAATTTAATATTCACAAATTGAAAACAACAGGAGAAATAATCCGAGACAAAAGAGAAAAGAAAGGATTACTATTGCGGCACGTTTCTGCTCAGCTCGATGTCGACACAGCCATACTTAGTAAAATAGAAAGAGGTGAAAGGAAAGCTACGAGAGACCAAATAACTAAGTTGGCTGACATTCTTGAACTCGATAAGGAATCATTACTCATTCAATATTTAAGTGAAAAGATTCTTTATGAAATTCAAGATGAAGATTTAGGAATTCAAGCACTTAAAGTTGCTGAAGAAACAATCAAATACGGGGTTACAAAAAATAAATAAAATGGCAGAATTATTATCAATCAAAGAAGCAAGCCAATGGGCTACAGAATATTTGGATAAGAATGTTACTACTTCTAACATTTCATATTTAATCCAATATGGACGGATTAAAAAGATAGGAGATAATGGCTCAACTCAGGTCATGAAAGATGAACTTATTGAATATTATAAAGACCAAAAGAGTTCGAGAGAGGAATCATGGAAGGACAAACTAGGAGATGATTTAAACTGGGCTTTGTCTTTTGAACAATACAAAGAAGCTGAAACAACAAAACACGTTCATAGATTGCATCCATATAAAGGAAAGTTTATTCCTCAACTTGTTGAATATTTTCTAGACGACCATAAGGATAAATTCAAAAAAGAGGTTTATTTCAAACCTGGTGACATTGTTTTCGACCCGTTCTCTGGCAGCGGAACGACAATGGTTCAAGCTTGTGAACTAGGAATTCATGCAGTAGGAAATGACGTTTCTGCTTTCAATGCACTTGTGGGCAATTGCAAAGTTACTAAGTATAATCTTGCAGACATTCAAGTGGAAATTGCCAGAATATCTAAATCATTAAAATTATTTTTATTAGACCACAAAACACTTGATTTCGAAGAAAGACTTTTAAAAGAGCTTTATGTTTTCAATAATAAATTCTTTCCTGTTCCTGAATACAAATACAAAATAAAACGCAAAGAGATTGATGAAAAGAAATATGGTGAAGAGAAAGAAAAGCAGTTTCTGCCAACTTTCAATAAGTTAGTAAAGGAGTATGGAATAAAACTTCGCCAAGACAAAGAAGATTCTTTCCTTGACAAATGGTATACACAACATATTCGAGATGAAATTCAATTTGTGTTTGATGAAATCAAAAAAATAAAAAATCCAGACACAAAAAAAATTGTTAGTGTTATTCTTAGTCGCACAATAAGAAGTTGTAGGGCAACAACACATGCTGACTTGGCTACATTACTAGAACCAATAACAGCCACATACTATTGTGGTAAACACGGGAAAATGTGTAAACCATTATTCTCAATACACAAATGGTGGGAAACATATTCTAATGATACATTAAAGAGGTTGGTATACTATGATAAAATCAGGGAAAACACTTTTCATACCTGTTTGACTGGAGACAGTAGAAACATTGATATAATTGAAGGGCTTAAAAAAATCAATCCTGATTTTGCCAAACTTGTAGAAAAGCAAAGAATAAAAGGAATATTTTCTTCACCACCTTATGTTGGTTTAATTGATTATCACGAGCAACATGCTTATGCTTATGATTTATTTGGTTTTGAGCGCAAAGACAATTTGGAAATCGGTCCACTGTTCAAGGGCCAAGGCAAAGAAGCCAAACAAAGCTATATACAAGGATTAAGCGATGTGTTGAATAATGCAAAAAAATATCTTGTTGATGATTATGATATTTTTCTTGTAGCTAATGACAAATACAATATGTATCCCACAATAGCCGAAAATGCTGGGATGTTAATAGTAAATCAATATAAGCGCCCAGTACTAAATCGTACTGAAAAAGACAAAGCCGCATATGCAGAGATTATTTTTCATTTGAAGAAAAAACATTAATAAAACTAATTCTATAATAAATTCTCAAAATTATTATTTTACAGAAGAAGTTTATATTCACTACCAAAACAATTA
>CAINVS010000349.1 GCA_903854205.1 uncultured Bacteroidota bacterium
AGTGTAGAGTCACAACCCGCGGCATTGCTCAATAATTGAGTATAAGTGCCTGTACTGTTGTATATTTGTCCATTCAGAGAATAACTGCTGCAGGCTGACTGCGTAACTGTATTTGTACTGTTCACACATATTGTACCTGTTGCTCCGCTTGTTGCAATTGTTTGAGTTCTGAATTTTTTATGCTCGTTTGCGGGAAGCGATTTTGATTCAATTCCATCATTGTACAAGAAGTTACTTCCATCATCACTGAGCAGTTCCACTACTGAACCGTTCAAAATTGGATTCGGAAGAACTATAATCCCTTCGGGATTCAAATCAGATAGATTTGCCGTTAATAGAACAGGCACATCAGATTGATTTCCACCCCATTCATACAAAGCAAATCCATACAGTCCGCTATCATAATCACCGGCAACAATCAAGTATTCACCGCTTGCTGTTTTTTCCATACTTCTGATGGATCTGCCGCCCAAATCCAATTCAATGGGACTTCCATAAGTTGGCGCACCTATCGGACTACCGTTATTGAACCAGGTCTCAAAATTTAAAACTTTACAAATTAAGGCTTTTGACCTTGGATTGGGTCCGCTCAAAGGGACCAGCGGTGCTCTAAAACCAATATACATGGAAGTGCTGTCAGGGCCCAATGCCATTCCTTCTACATTAAATCCGTCAATTTGTTTTGGAATCATCCCTGAAGCTGCACTTGCCGTAAAATTGTATCCATTTGCATCACCCCAACTGATGACGCTGTTGCGCATATCGTAAGCTCCTACAAAAGCCACATTAGTATTAATGCCGGATCCCGAAATATCGGCGGCAAAAAACTTATACCTGTCTGGACGAAGGTTTCCACTTTCCGAATTTCCCAAGGATCCTATCCAGTACGATCGGTTGTTTTTACGGAATGAGGCCTCAAAATCACCTTCCAAAACTAATCCCATTGGGGATGCCATGTCGAAACTTTTCTGAAAATATCCGGAACTGTCTTTATGAACTAAATAGAGATAGTTGGTTTCATCATCACAAACCAATCTGAAATTATTTCCAGCATCAACAACGGAAGAAGCATCGGAAAAGCCTGTGTGAAAATCTGTAAGTGAAGGGTATAAAGATGCTGCTGACGCTGCATAGCGTAATATGTAGGTATTGGAATTTGTGCCATCTGAAACAGTCAATGTAATATCGCTGTAGCCAACAGAAATCGGTAAAATATTCAATTTTCTGATACTGTCATTTATTATGCTAAGCGATAAATTAGAATTTGGGACTACAGTTGTATTAGTACTGGAAGCAGTCAAGGTTAAAGTGTTGAGCGCTGTATTGGCATCTCTTAACAGAAAATGAATTCCTTTTGTATGAGCCGGATCTGTCGGATCGCTGATTACTGAACTGGCATAGCCGGAAATCCGTCTTTTTAAATTCAGAAAATCAGTATTGTTAACTGTATCAATATATATATATGGTGTGCCCGGAATTTCAACAATTGGAGATCCGCTCAGCTCAATATTGTCAAAAACCAATTCATCATTACCTGTAACATCAAATTTTGAAAACCTTATAATAACTGAGTTGGCATCATTTATAGCAGATATTCCTGAAAAATTTAATGTTTTTGATTGCCAGGAAAAACCGTCAGTCAAAGCTGATTGAGTTGTTACGAGATTCCAAGAACTCCCATTATTCAAAGAATACTCAATGTCAAATCCATCAGCACTTCTGCTTTTGTAATCGAAACGCAGATTGATGGCTGACCAACCGGTAGAATTAAATTTAATAAATAGCTCAGCATCTGTACCTGTTCCCTTTATATCAGTCCATGAAATGGCATTTGTGGACGTATGTGAGGTCGAATTCAGGTCAGTATAACTCTGTCCTGAAGTGCCGCTGTTGTCAATATTCTGATAAAATTGCTGTACCGATGGCGTCCCAACTAACACTTCATTAGTTGCTGTTTGTGCAGTAGTTCCTGCATTAGCCAGGGTTGAAAATGTCCAGATTGCCATCTGATTCTGTCCACTCGCAGAAATTGAAAAAGTGCCTGCAAATAGCAGTTGGAAAAAAAGTCTGAATTTCAAAAAGTACATAATTGAGTTTTTTTTACGATTGCATTGTAACTGAAAATTGAAATATTGGGGAGCCCAACAAAAAATTACAGCATTTTTACGCCTGCAAAGCTAAACACATAAACTCAGACTGTAAATTAAGTTCCAGTTAATAAAATACGCTGAATATTAAGCATTTGTTATCTCATTGTTGTGAAATTGATTTCACTGTACTAATTCAAAATTGCATTCTATTTTTGTGGCGTTTAAAATACAATAATCAGAATAACAGATATTTATAAAACTCACCCCTTTTGTATCCAAAATTTAAACCGATTATGAGAATCAGAATTCTACTGACTATTTATTTATCATTTTGTCATCTCATTTTATTTGCCCAAACTGTTCTGACTGCCGGAGACATAGCAGTTATTGGCATAAAAACCAGTACCGGCACACAGGGGGGCAATGATGCTGTTAAACTGGTCACCATGGTGGAATTGGCCTGCAATACTAAATTTATTGTGACAGACAACAACTGGAACAGCGGAACAAATAACTGGTTTTGTGCGAATGATGAGTTTGCAGCAGAATTGACAGTGACCTCACCCATTTTGGCAGGCAGTGTAATCTATATAGATATAGATGCAGCGGGTAATGCGGCAAACAGCTCAACAGGTGCCCTAACTAAAGTTTCTTTGGATAATCCTTGGGGAACAAACTTCGGTTTGAACAGCGGGGGTGACAATGTTTTTGTCTTGCAGGGTACGCGATTAGCAGCAACATTTATATATGGCCTCAGACATAATGGCACATTCGCAATCGGCGGAGATTGTGTTTCCGGAAGTACCCCCAAAAATAATACAGGATTAGCTCCTGGACTTACACTGGGAACCAGCGCAATTCAGATGGTTTCAAGTCAGGATCAGTGGCATTATAACTGTGCAGCAGTTAGCAATACAAAAGCAAATCTTTTGGCCGCTATCAGTAATAATGTCAACTGGACTTCGGCAGCGGGTCAGCAATGGAACAATACATCCTGTACATTTAATGTTTTGGGTGCTGCATTCAATCAGTCCGGGTCTATTAGAGTGTCCGGTGCGGGCTGCGGTTGTTTGTCCGGCTGTAACTTAACACCAATGGATGGCCCCAACTGCTCTCCTTCCGTGGCAGGTGACTGTACCGGAGGACAAAGAGCGATGCAGGTTGATATAGCTGTCCCGGCAGGTTGTACTTATAGAGTTTATGCTACTATTCGAAACTGGACTGGAGGCTGTACTGCTTCCGGTATGGATTCAGGTGATCAGCTGAAGGTTGATGCGGTAGCCGGTGCAAAAGGTTTTGTTTCGGGTGCTTCAAATATGACTGCAAATGATAACTTTACATTGACAGGCCCTGGAACAATAAGGGTTTCAGGAACCGCAAACAGAGCAGATGAAATCATCGTTTACAGAATTTTACCAAGTACCTGTAGTGGCTGTCCCATTATTCTTCCAATAGATATGATTGATTTTAGTGCTTATGGCCAAAAGGAATCAGTGCTATTAACCTGGGCGACAGGATCTGAATTAAATAATGAGTATTATGATATTGAAAGATCGGGCGATGGTATTACTTATGAATCAATCGGAACAGTTAACGGTGCCGGCACTTTTGAGGGTCGCAGTGATTATCAGTTTACTGACAACCAACCGCTTTCCGAATATAATTATTACAGAATTAGAAATGTAGATTTTGACGGAAGCTATGCACTTTCAAATGTTATTGCCATTGAGTTCAAATCTGAAAATGGCATTGTTCTTTATCCAAATCCAGTTGATAAGTCCAGAATTCTGAATATTCAGAATTCTGCTCAGATTGATCACATAATTCTTTATAATGTTTGGGGACAGGCAGTATATGAGTCTGTAAATCCTAATCATACAGTTCAATTGCCTATCGATTTGGCAAATGGGTTTTATACAGTTGCCTTGAGTTCAAATTTTGGCACTTTTTTGAAAAAAATAATTCTTGAATAAATTAAACTATGTAAATAAAAAACGGCTGCTTCCAAAGACGGAGGCAGCCATTTTTTTATTCATATTTTCAATCCTGATTCCAAAAACCGGTAAATCTATTACTGCAGGAGGCTTTATTTTTCTTTATAAAAAGAATCAAAAATTAAATCGAAATGATTTTATATTTACCGTCGGTAGATTTTCTTATAATGAAGCGAGCCAAATCACCGGTCGTAAAAAGTTCTTGTTTGCCTGTTTTGACAGTACCATCGAAATAAAAATCACCCGGTTCTAATTTCATCCAGAAATTTTTATAACGGATTTCGAATTCTTTTTGATCAAGAACTTCCGGAGTATAGTTCAACAGGTAAGTCGAATAGTTATTATTTTTTGAATTGTTGAAAATTTGTGCTGCGCAGAAATCATCATCAGTAAACATAATTTTCTTTACCTGCATTCCGCCTTCGAAGGCTACAATTACATCCGACAGACAGTCATAAACCTCTGCACATTTTCCATCGTAATATTTTTGTATAACGCTTAAGCCAAAGTTTTTGATTTCTTGTTTTTTTGTGTCAGATGTAATCTGATCTTGCTGTGCAAAAACAGCAATTGAACCTAAAAAGGATAATAAAAAAAATATAGCTTTCATAACCTGAGTTTAAAAAATGTCATCATGAATGATGTACATGATTGCATTTAAATTATTTTAAATTAGAAACTGATTACCTAAAAATCATTGTGTGCAATTCTTAAAAGTGCAAATCAAGTGCACGCAAGCAAGTAAAAGCTCGATAACAGCAGTTTTGGTTTTGTTGCCTCCAAAAAAATCGTACTCTATTAATTGAAGTACAAACTGACAATCAAAGTTTTAGTCCAAATTCAACAGCAGTAAACACATCTGTTCAAAATTTGTGAGCTTATGTTACAATAATTTTCTTTAACGAATTTTTATGAAAATAAATATTTTAAAACTATTCAGTAAATCTGACGTATTTTTTGTTAATTGAGCAGACAAACAAATAATATGAAGTAATTTACCTTATAATCATTCTATCTTTTTTTTGTGTATTATTAAGTTCCGTTTCTATAAAAGTACAGCCTACAAATTGACAATCAGTTAATACTGCATCAAAAAAGATTGTTTTTACAAATTTACAGTTATTAAAAACAGCAGCTTCCGCTGTTACATCATTCAGGTTGCATTCTTCGAAGCTAATATTTTCAAAAACAGTATTGCTAATATTTGCTCTTGACATATTTACATATGCCAGCTGAGCGTTATTCCATTTTGACCCTGATAGTAAACTAGAAATCAAATCAGTACGCTTCAGTTTTAAATCTAAAAAAGAGGCCTCAAAAAAGGAGCCGCTCCTGAAACAGGTATCGGTAAGATCAGTGGCTTTAAATACTGCATGATTAAAATTTGAGCCAATAAAGGAGATACTTTTTAAATCAAATGCTTGGAAATTGGCCGATGAAAAACAAACATTATTCAACAAACTCAGTTGATTGCTTGACCGAAAAAGATTCCATTCTGAGGCCCCATTCCAAAGTAATTGTATATGCTCAATCGATTTACGCCAATACTCATCTACAAAGCTGATGTTATCCAGTAAGGTTCCCTGAAGCCTGCAAGTAGAAAGTTGATAACCCTCAACCTTACAATCTGATAAATTGGCATTAGTCAAATCGCAACGTCTTATTTTAGCATGGCTCAAATCTAAACCAGATAAATTTTGGCCTATTAACATAGTGCGTTCAGATTCTTTTAATGCTTCAATTTTTGCATTGAAGGTCTCCACATCTGATTTCAAAAGCTCAATCCAGTTATACATATTTTTTTAGGTTATTAAGACAGCGAATGTCATTTTTAAAACTAATGGGCAAAGGCCGGCTTATTCTGTTTCTGTTTTTTGATTTTTATGTGCAATAGTCATTGCTGAACCAAAAGCAAGTGTCCAACTTTTAATTTCGGCTAAGTCTTTTTCTGTTTTGTCTTTGAAGTAAGAGCCTTTAACAGTAACCAGCTTAGGATCATTTCCTGCATTGATTTTAGGATCTTTACCTTTTTTCTCTTTTACTGCATGCTCCGCTATTTCTGCTAATTTTTGATAGTTAGGTAATTGATTAGCAACATCTTCACCTAATAAAAAGACCGTTGCCTCGACCAATCTATCGAGGTATTTTCCGGCTCGATAAGTCCCATAAGGGCCATTTTCTTTGTAATGTTTAAGTGCATGCAGTGTATCACCTACATTTTCATTGGCAGATTGAAGATACATTTCTTTTCGCAGATCATATTTTACGCCTGTAACCTCGTCTTGTCCTTTCACGCCAGCCATTTCGGTGTTTATTATCTCAGTACCTGCTTTGATTTTATCTGCTTTTTTTACAGCGCCCTGCTTACCATAAACAGTATGTAAAACTGCGCCTTGAGTAGCATAGACTTCATTAGCATAAGTCAATCCATCTGCAACAGTATGATGCATGGCCAATATGATAGGTTCTATTTCATCAGTAGTTACTTTAAGTGCCCTTAATGCTTTTATTTGAAGGCGCATTTGTTTAACTTTCATTACTTTTTCCTCATAAAGACTATTGGATGCAGTAGTTGTTGCAGCTTCTTGACTGTAATGATCCATTTCATCGTAAGTAGCTCCATACATCAAATCAATCCGTTCTTTTACAGAGGCGTCGAATTTTCTAAATTCTTTTTCTACAACAGCACATTTTTTGGAAGTATCCTGAAGCTCCTTATCATCTGTAATATTATTAAGAATGGACGATTTGTATTCAGCCCATTCAACATCATCAACCATATTGCGGCGAATTTTCACCATAGACCAGATTTCGTTTTGATCATCCTTCGATACCTTTCCCTCCGGAGTTAGTTTTTCTTCTTCTCTTGGGCTATAGGTAGCAACACCTTTTTTTCCAGCAACTTGATCGCCCCCAAACATCCAGTCGGAAGCATAAAGATTGATGTCGAACAAGGTACCCGATTCAACTCCAAAAGTATTGAAGAAAGCTACATTGAGCAAACTCAGACCTACTTCTGTATTTTTTCCTTGAAGCGGAATGTCTATATCTGCGGTAAGTGCATCCGATCCGGCCGTATCACCCAGTTTTAGATTTTCTGCTACTTCTGCCGGGTTCTCAATTCCTTCGAATTCGCTCACTCCTTTAAGGGCTTCTACGGCACCAACAATTTGACCAATTGTTTGATCAACAAAGTGCGCCCAGGTTTCGGTTCGGAGCTGAATTAGTTTGTTCATGAGGGCCATTCCTTTTTTATGACCAGGATCAAAATTATCCCATTGGTCCATAAGCAATACATCCTTTGCTTTGAACCAGCTTGAGCCAAAGTTATTTTTTAAAATTTCCATTACTTGATCTGAACTTAAACCTTCTATGAACCCATCCTCCTCCATAGATATTGCCAATAAATCCAAAGCTGTTTCCGGTTCTTCCTCTGCAATAGGCTCTAATGCAAATCTTGCATTTTGAACATTTTCAGCCATTTGCTGCTTCATCTGCTGAGGGCCTTTTGCGCTCAACTGTTCCTTGAGTTTTTTGGCATTTGCAGCTTCATCGGTATTGTCCACAAAACCATTATTAACTGTAACGGGGGAAGTATTACCGGTATTTCCTGAATTTACAGACTCTTGCTGCCTTTCATTATCATCTTGTGCAATTTTTTCCGGTGGCATATTTTGATTGTTTTTAGTTGATTTTTTATTTATTTAACTAAGATTGCATTTTTGTAAGTTTTTAAGATTATTTTCTTTTTTAACTTGAGAGAAGGGGTGAGTTGGCCATTTTCTACGGTAAAGTCTCGCGGTGCAACAATAAAGCCCTTAATGCTTTCAAAGCTAGCAAGTTCTTTA
>CAINVS010000350.1 GCA_903854205.1 uncultured Bacteroidota bacterium
AGACCGGTATTATTCCAGGTTGTTCCTCCATCTGTTGATTTCAAAACGCCGATACTGTAAGTGTCAGAACCGTCGCCGTCACCGGTGCCCAGATAAACGGTATTGCTGTTTATCGGATCTACCAAAATAGCAGAAACACCCAACACAGGCAAATTATCGGTGAGACAAATCCATGAAGTACCTCCATTGGTACTTTTCCAAAGTCCACCCTAGGCAGCTCCGACATAGACTGTATTTGGATTATTGGGATCTTGTTCAACGCAGTTGATTCGGCCATTTCCAGGATTCCAGCCGCTTGTATTTGTCCAGGAATTGAGTCCAAGTGAAGTCCAGTTTGCCGAACGGGAAGCTGAAGTGGGAACGCGGTCATATCTGTTTTTGAATTTCAGATATTCCTCCCAGGCCTGTGCCGAACGGAGTCGTTTGCCATGAGGAAAACTGCGGTCTTCCATAAAATATTCCCAGCGTTTGTACTGTTTCCAGCCCTTGCCTCTTTCGTAGGGCCTGTTGCCCCAGTCCTGATTAAATGCCTGTTTAACACTATAAAAATCTACATTGGGGTCCTGCATAAGTTCTACCCAACGCTGTGCTAAAAGCTCTCCGCTAAGGATTAAAGCTATTGACAGCAGAATACCGCGATTCAGTATCATATTCTGTGTTATTCCTAAAAAATTAATTCCATTGCGTATTAGACAGATAAAATTTGTTTTTCTAATCCAATAAAAACTATTTTTGTAGTCTAATTCCACAAATATAGTTCTTTTAAAATATTAAGATTAAAATTCAATTCATTATGAGCAAAATGTTTGTACCAAACGAAATTCTCCGCGTTTTTAAACAATTGTATCCTCAGGTTTCAACTACTGATGTTATTTGGAAATGGGAAGTACCCGGTAAAATTTATGAAGCTTCCTTTTCATTGGAAAAAGAGACTTATGAGGTTGAAATTACAGTAACCGGCCATCATCTTCTTACTGAAAAGGTCGTAAAATCAGCCCCGAAAGCAGTAACAGATGCCGTAAAATTCAAATATCCAAAACACAAAATTGATTCTGTTGCACTTGTGACATTCAGTAATGGCGATGTTTATTATGAATTGGATATTGTGAGTCCCACAAAAGAAAAAGAATCGGAAGTTTTGGTGAGAGAGGATGGTAAATTTGAAATGAAGGGAGAGGACCTTTAGAGTAATTTGAGGATGTGAAGATGTGCGGATCCCGTCTTGGGTCGGGACAATTTGTGCGGATGTGCGGATTTTTTTGAGACTTAAAAATAATGGCTTACCTGAACTCAGGTGTGGATTTTTTGAGATTTAAAAATGGAACCAAGTGAGAAATATGTTATGAATTTGAAGATTTACTACAATCAATATAAATACCAACATCAAAATGTCTGATTTCAAACAATCTATATTGGAAGGCATTCCAGTCGAACTGCCTGCGCTGCTCCCGCTAAACGAACAGTTGAGTCATGCACCAAAGCGCAAGGATATTCTCAGTCAGACCGAGAAAAAGTTGGCACTTAAAAATGCCCTTCGCTATTTTCCAAATGAACTGCATACAGTTTTGGCTGCAGAGTTCAAGGCTGAATTGGAAAAGTACGGCCGCATCTATATGTACCGCTATCGTCCCGATTACGCGCTCTATGCCCGCCCCATAAACGAGTATCCGCATCAGTGTCTGCAGGCCGCAGGCATCATGCTGATGATTCATAACAACCTCGATCCTGCCGTAGCGCAGCACCCCGAGGAACTCATCACATACGGCGGTAACGGAGCAGTATTTCAGAATTGGGCACAATATCGCCTGGTGATGAAATATTTGGCAGAAATGACCGAGAATCAGACTTTAGTAATTTATTCAGGACATCCGCTCGGGCTTTTCCCATCGCACAAAGAAGCGCCCAGAGTCGTGGTTACGAACGGCATGATGATTCCAAACTACAGCAAACCTGATGATTGGGAACGTTTCAATGCATTGGGCGTGACGCAATTTGGACAAATGACGGCAGGTTCCTATATGTACATCGGGCCGCAGGGTATTGTACACGGTACCACAATTACGGTTTTGAACGGCTGCAGAAAAATAGATAATAAAGGCACTAACGGCAAACTGTTTTTGACGGCAGGTTTGGGCGGAATGTCGGGCGCTCAGCCAAAAGCAGGCAATATAGCCGGCGTAATTTCCGTAACTGCCGAAGTAAACGACGCGGCAACTTTCAAACGTCACAAACAGGGCTGGGTGGACATTGTCATCGGCGACTTGGATGAATTGTGCGCCCGTGTCCGCGAAGCAAAAGCTAAAAAAGAGGTGTTGTCCATCGCTTACAGAGGCAATATTGTAGACGTATGGGAAAAATTTGACGAGGAAGATATTTATGTGGATTTGGGATCAGATCAGACCTCTCTTCATAATCCCTGGGCCGGCGGCTACTATCCCGTGGGCCTGAGCTACGAAGAAGCCAATGTGATGATGGCCGAAAATCCTGAACTTTTTAAAGAAAAGGTTAGGGAATCACTGCGCCGTCAGGCTGCTGCCATCAATAAACACACAGCCAAAGGCAGTTATTTCTTCGACTACGGCAATGCTTTTTTGTTGGAAGCCTCCCGTGCCGGGGCTGATGTGATGGCAGAAAACGGTATTGATTTCAGATATTCCTCCTATGTGCAGGACATCATGGGTCCTATGTGTTTCGACTACGGTTTTGGTCCTTTCCGCTGGGTCTGCTCTTCCGGCGATCCGAAAGATCTGGCTATTACTGACAGACTGGCTGCCGAGGTGATAGAGGAGATAATGAAAACCGCTCCGGTAGAAATCAGACAACAGTTAAATGACAATCTGGTCTGGATAAAGGCAGCAGATGCCAATAAAATGGTGGTGGGCTCGCAGGCTCGCATACTTTATGCCGATTCACTGGGCCGCATCCGTATTGCACAGGCTTTTAATAGGGCCATAAAGTCGGGACTGCTTTCAGCTCCGGTTATTTTGGGCCGCGATCATCACGATGTTTCGGGTACCGATTCTCCCTATCGGGAGACTTCCAATATTTACGACGGTTCCTCCTTTACTGCCGATATGGCGGTGCAGAACTTCGTGGGTGATGCCTTCCGCGGTGCAACCTGGATTTCGCTGCACAACGGCGGCGGCGTCGGCTGGGGTGAGGTAATTAATGGTGGTTTCGGTATGCTGTTGGATGGCAGTCCGGAGTCGGACCGCAGGCTGGAAATGATGCTGCTTTGGGATGTAAACAACGGTATTGCAAGACGTTCCTGGGCCCGCAATGAAGGGGCGATTTTTGCCATCAAGGAAGAAATGAAACGCACTCCTGGTTTGAGGGTTACACTGCCTAATATTCCTGAGGAGGGGTTGATAGATGGGTTATTTTAGAAATGTTTATAATTTAATTTGTCATCACAGTTTTAATAATAGGTGCTTCATAAATCAAAATTGACTTTTAAAATTTGTCCACAGATAAAACTGATTTTATTGGTTTTTGATTTATTGACCAAACAAAAGCTAAATAGGCAAACTTATTTTTGAATCGGGCACAGGATTTGCCCCCAAGCTTCTGAACAAAAACATATATTACAAAAAAATAAAATCATGAAACAACTTTTCTTCAGCTTTGTCTTTGCACTTGGCTTTTTTAGTGTTCAGGCACAGGGTGTTGCCGGTCGTGTTTATATTACCTCCAATTGCGCAAGCGGCGGTATGGATTACTTTTTTTATGAAGACAATACAGTGATTGGAATTTGCAGCGGTTGCGAATCAGTTCCTTTTGTTCAATGGGGCAAATGGGATATAATAGGTGAAAATATAGAATACACCCTGACCAAACAATGGGAAGGAATAGGTGTTGGGGCTCCTGTCGGTGCCTGTGGTTCGGTTTGTACTTTTAACAGTTATACTGCAAAATTTTCTAAAATCAGTGAATCTGACAAAATTCCATACGAGTGGTTTGAAGAAGGTTATGATACAGAATCCTGCGAAAGCTTTGAAGATATTGATGGCGTTGACTCTGATCTGAACAAAAAAATCAGAAACGGTTTTGTAGGTAAATACCCGAATGCTTCCACCAAAGAACTTCAGGAAACAGACCTGAAAGGCCTCAGCAAAAAGGAACTCAAAATAATGCGCAATGAAATTTTTGCCCGCTACGGTTATATTTTTAAAACCAAAGAGATGGCAGATTATTTTAAAAAGCAGAAAAATTATTCTCCTTACATGGAAAATGTTGATGCCTTACTCTCTGATATTGAGTTGAAAAACATTGAGCTGATCAAAAAATTTGAAAAATAATTTATCGGCTTCATTCGGAAATATAAACCTGAGTTTATGAAAAAATTATTATTATTGCCGTTTTTGCTGTCCTTGCTATTTTTAACCAAGTTCGGGTAAGCCACCGCTCTGCAAATATTCCATAAATGATTGGCGATTTTTTTCCAATTTTTTTATGCCGATAAATTCC
>CAINVS010000351.1 GCA_903854205.1 uncultured Bacteroidota bacterium
AAATAAAATGACTTTAAAATTATCTATCAGCGAAATATTAAAAATCGGGTTGTAAAATATAGTTTTTTCGCTATATCTTTGTGCTGTCAAAAAGCTTAAGACAATTGCAAAAATTATCATCAATCAAATTCAAAATAAATTTTCATGAACGATCTATTTAAAAAAGCCATTCAGGCCGGTCTCGGTTTGGCAGTTGTTACTACCGAAAAAGTAAAAGATATTGTAGCAGATTTGGTAGAAAAAGGTAAAGTTTATCAGGCTAAAGAAGAAAAGGAAGAAAAAGAAGAAGCTGCAAAAGGTGAAGCTGCTGAAGACAAAGACGGCACCGAAACCAAACACAGCCGTTTTGAAGAAATCGAGCAACGCGTTCGCAAATTGATTGAAAATGCAATTGCACGTTTCAACTTCATCAAAAGTGATGAGCATGAGCGAATCGAAAAACGCATTGAAGCTCTTGAAGAAAAACTCAATCAACTGGTAAAAGAAACAGTTGTTCAAAAAACAGAGAGCAGCGAACGTATCTAGTTCAGCACCTTCAGGCCATCTAATCACTAAAATTGGCCCAATCAAAAATTCAACATAAAGAGATGTTTATTTAATCAATTTACGTCTCAATTTTATCAGGTTAATCACCAAAAGTCGGCCCGAGGGGTTTACTCTTCGGGCTTTTTATTTTATCTGTTGTCGGGAAAAAGAAGCAATAGCTTTGGCCTTTCCGCTTAAAATTACCTCTATAATTATGATGGACAAAATTGTACGCAAAACGCTTTATACAGCTGTAGGTATCGTTGCCAACACTACCGAACGCCTTCAAAAAGCTATTGATGATCTGGTTTCCAAGGGCAGACTTTCTGAGGAAGAAGGTAAAAAAGTTGTGGATGATGTGGTGAAAACTACAGACAATAAACTCGACGGTTACGAAGGCCGTTTCCGTAATCTTATTGACAATGTGCTTTCTAAGCTTAATCTCCCTCAGGGCGATGCTTATGAAAAGTTGGAAAAACGCATAAAATCCCTGGAAGTTAAACTTGGATTGTTGTCCAAAGAATTGGAAATGCAGCGCAAAGCCGCTTCTACAGCTAAAATAGAACTGAACGAGGAAGTTTCTACTAAGAAAACCACCCGTAAAACTACCAAAAAGGACTAATCGCCATCCTTAAATTATCAGTTTTCCGAGGCAAGAGATAATCTAACGCAGAAATTTTTGTCAGCTATGCTGACCTATTTTATTTTTGTAATTATGTAATTATGTATTGATTTTCAATTGATTAAATAAAAATAATAAGGTTTTCGCCATAATAAAGCGAATATACCGTTATAATCATAAAAATTGAAACTCGTCAAGGAAAAATACAATGATGACTAGTTTGTATCAGTTCTCATGCTGGAGAAAATTTAATAAAAAATTCTACTGCACTCGAATAATTTGCAAAATATAGGCTTTGTTTATTCTAAGGGATAAAAAATGACAATTTCTTTTCTAACTGATATACTCCGATAAATTCCATGCCTGAACATGTTTGATGCCGTTTCGGTTTGGAAAATTGAATTCATCCATGCTGACAAGAATTTTTTCATAGTGATCTTGTATGGCATCGAGTGCGGAATATTCTCGCTCTATTGTGGTTTCATCGGCAAGCAAATAGGCAGATTGTAAATATATAACCCGATCGTTTTTTTGTGCGACAAAGTCGACCTCCTTATTTTGAAGAGCACCCACATATATTTTATATCCGCAGCGCCTTAGTTCAAGATAGATTAAGTTTTCGAGCATATAACCTACACCATGTGCAAAACCGCTGTAAAGATAATTCTTGAAAGAGAGGTCGTTGCAATAATATTTCACATTTCCGGCTATGATATCTTTTCCTTTTATATTGTAACGGTCGACTTTGTGTATAAGGAAACAATCTTCGATATAACCCAGGTAATTGGCGATGGTATCATAACTTAATTTTCGTCCCTTGCCTTTGTAGAATTTAACTATACTATTGATTGACATGATATTGGAAACGGTATTTAATACATAAATAAAGAGGTCTTCCAATAATTTTGGATCTTTAATAGCGTGTCGCTGTATGATATCGTGCAGCAACACCGTATCTTTTACAGAGGCTGTGTAACGCAATTTCATATCTTCTTCGGGCAGGGCATAAAGTTCGGGTAAGCCACCGCTCTGCAAATATTCCATAAATGATTGGCGATTTTTTTCCAATTTTTTTATGCCGATAAATTCCACGTAGCCAAAAGGTAATATTTCAAAATTGACATATCTGCCCGAGAGCAGGGTAGCGAGTTCGCCCGATAGCATTCGAGAATTTGAACCACTGATAAACAGCTCATATTCTCTGGCAAAATTTTGAGCATAGGAATTAACGAGACGTTCCCATTGATCTATATTTTGTATCTCATCGATAAATAAATAGATTTTGCCTTTGGGTTTCATGATTTGCTCATATTTTTTGATGAGCTGATCTAAGTCCCGATAATTTTTGATGTCATCAAACTCTATATATTCCTTATTGATATAAAAAACATTTCTTGCCGCTATGCCTTTTTTGATGAGTTGACTCGCTATTTGTCTTAGCAGATAGCTTTTACCACATCTTCTTTGGCCGCTTATCACTTTCACGAGGGAGTTGCCACTGAATTTTGATATCCTTTCGAGATAGATTTGGCGTATAAAACCTAATTTGGGTTGTTGCTTCTCCCAAAAGTTATAGATTTTTAAACTATTAAATATTTCTTCCATAATCAAATAAAATTCAAATTACCATTATAATTTCTTCTTCAGTTAAATAACTGCCACAAAATTATAAAAGTTTCTTTTTTGGAAGAAAAAAACATAAAAAAATATAAATTATTCGCCTTTAAAAGAATGTTTTACTAAAAAATGTAAATGTTTCGTCTGTACAAGAAAGTTTTACTAAAAAATGTAAATGTTTCGTCTGTATTCGAAAGTATTGTATCGTATTGCAAATTATTCACCTAGGATATTAAGGCGTTATTTTATTAGTCTATTTATAATCAAGGCTGTCGATTGCGAGGAATTGCTCGTAATTTGTTACGATAACAAAACGTTGATTTTGTTTTGCTTCTGCTTTTAGCTCCGTAATGCTGAGGTGCAAGTCTCTGTTAAATTCTTCTTTGAAGAGCAGTTTTTTCTTCCAGGAAATTTCGCCCGGGTTTTTACTGAGGTTTAGATTGCCTTTTTGCAGACGGGATAAGGAGGCTTTTGGCAGGAAATAGGCAGCCAGTAAATCGTAGATAAAAGTCTCTTTGTTAAGACTTTTTACAATATCTTTGAGCCTTTGCTCTATTTGGATGATGTTCATTCTTATAATTTGGATTTAAAACTTTGTCATTTGCTCAAAATTACAAAATGAAGCTTAAACAGTGTTTTTATGTATATTGAAATAAAATAAATTGAGCCTGATTACCTTTTCAAGGCAGGATTCAGTTCAAAAGCTTTATTCAAATACTTTTGCCCTTCTTCCATATTGCCCATGTTTTGGTAAGTAATACCAAGATTCAGATAATTATTGGCTTCTTTTGGATTCAGATTTATAGCCTCCGTGTAAATTTTTACAGCCTCCGGATATTTTTTCTGCATAGCATAAACAATACCCAAATGCTGATAATTATTGGCCAAAGCTTCGATTGCCCCACGTTGTTTGTTAATAGTAGCTGCCTGAAGTAAATATTTTTCTGATTCAGGGAGATTGTTCAATAACTCGCCATAAACACGGCCAAGCATCTCAATACCATTGAGATAACCCGGTTGCAGTTCCAATGTTTTTAACAGATACTGTTCCGCTTTTTTGCCGTTTTTCTTCAATAAATTCACAAAGCCCAGGTTATACATAGCTGTGTGGAACTTGGGGTTGAGTCTAACTGCTTCTCCAAAATGCTTTTCTGCGATGCTCAGCAGACTGGTATCTGCAACTGCAGGCGGCTGTACATCCAAATATTTTTTGAAAAGGGAATTGGCAAAATAATAATTCATCTTTGCCGAATTCGGTGAGGCCTTTACATCTTTGGTAAATAACGCTTCATTATTGGCCCAATCCGGATTTCTGCTTATTGTTTTAGCAGAATAGGCAATCGTTAAAACACCTGCTATGGCAAACAATGCAGGTTTTTTGAATAACTGATTTAGCTGTTCGGTTTTTAACAATAAAGAAAGTCCGTAGGCCAATGCGAGACTAAATCCCAAGGAAGGCAGATAAAGAAAACGGTCTGCCATTGGTGCTCCGATATTGAAAAGCAGGTTTATGGTCAATGAAAGCGGCAGAAAATACATAAGTATGCTTAATGCAAAAATATCTCTTTTCCAAAGTTTTAATAATACCCAGGCGGCCATAGCAATATGCAGAATAAGCCCCAAGAGGGCCAAAGGGTTTCCAAAACCCACCAGTGGAATCTGCTCTCTGGAATAATCGGAAGACAATGGATGCGGATAGAGCAGCAATTGAATATATTTCCATAAAATCAAGGCAATCGTACCAAATTTTTCTCCCGAAGCCACGCCATAAAATGGATTTTCCATGATGTCTGTATTGGTCTCAGCCTTTATACTGCCAACCATATAGCTGCGCAAAACAAAATACAGCAAGGCAATTGCCCAGTAGGGAACACATGCTTTTGTGATATTTCCCCAGGTTTTTTCTTTTTCGAAAATATATAATGTGAATGGGAAGATAGCAATAAATGTAAATGCATTTTCTTTGGAAAGCATGGCGCCAAAATAAGCCATTACACCTAAACCTGTGAGTAGGGCAGAGGGTTTTTGAATACTTTTGTGAATGGCATAAAGAGCTCCTAAAATGAGGAGCATAGCCAAAATCTCATCACGGCTTTTGATATTGGCGACTACTTCAGTGTGTACAGGGTGAGCAATAAAAATCAACCCGGCAATAAAAGGAATTACGGAGCCCGATCCCTCCTTTTTGTCAAACCAGAGGCTTAATACTTTGAAAAGCAACAGGGCAGAAAGTGCATATAAAAGAACATTGATAAAATGCCCTACAAAAGGGTTGTAATCATACAATTGATTGCCTTTTTCATCCTTCTGCAGTGAACCGTTGGCCAGTTTTTTTGCTGTCCCGAAAAGCTGATTTTCCACAGCAAAGCATACAAGAGACAGGGGGCGGAAACGTCCTCCGGAAAGCTCCATGCCGCCTTCGCCGTAAACGCCCTCAAAGAAATCGCGGGTGGCAAGGTCTCCAATTCCTGCAAATCCTTTTTGTGTGAATTCGTTGTCTGTAATAACTATAGAATCGTCAAAAGCAAATTTATTGCTCAGGGTATTTCCATAAAGTATAAAGGCGATCAGGAAGAGTATCCAACCGCCATGTTTTCTTAAAAAGTGGAGGGCCTCTGCTTTGGGCTGTTCAATATTTGCTGTTTTTATTGCTGAAACAGTAGTTGTAGCCGGTGTTACTCCGACTTTAGCAGTTGGTATATTCTTCTTTTTTGCCATAATTGCGTATTGCGATTATATCATTTAAGTCAAAGATTAAGTATAAGAATTTCCCTAAAGAAAGCTTGCATCAAAATACAGTGGGACAATATCTTTTACAGCTTCGGCGATATAAATTTCGCCAAAATCACCCTGCATAATTATCCGGATATTATGATTGAAACGAAGTTCATACTCCAGCATAACCTGTCGGCAGGAGCCGCATGGAGTAATAGGTTTATTCATGTTTTTTTGTTGAGTTTCTACCGTAACAGCTATTGCAACAATTGCGACCCCCGGAAATTGTACTGCTGCTGAGAAAACTGCAGTTCTTTCGGCACATAATGTTACCGGAAAGGCAGCGTTTTCCTGATTGCTGCCTCTCACAACAGCGCCGTTTTCTAACAGTAGAGCAGCGCCCACTTTGAATTTACTGTAGGGTGAATAGGAACTGTTGACTGCCTCTTTTGCCTCATTAAGCAGCATTTTATCCTGGTCAGGAAGACCTTTTTCGTCAGCGTAACATAAATATTCGGCCGAGAATTGTATTTTTTTCATTTTAGCTGTTCTTTTCGGTTATGAAAAATATGTGCACTTTCTCAATATCTCATAAAAAAGGACTATTTTCGCTAGCAAATTAACAAAATCTATAACAATATCCACCTATTTTGGATAGATTTATTATTTCAATGGGGATCTGAATCCCTTAAAAAAAGCGTTGATGAAACAGGTACTCATTATTGGAGCCGGACGATCAGCCAGTTCTCTTATCAATTATCTGCTGGAAAAGGCAGAGTTGTATAACTGGCATGTAACTGTGGCTGATGCTTCAGTTGAAGCGGCTCAAAAAAAGGTGGGGGGAAACAAAAGGGGGACGGCAGTAGGACTAGATGTAATGGATGCACAGCTGCGCGGTCAACTGATACAAAAAGCAGATGTAGTGGTATCTCTTATGCCACCCAATCTGCATCATCATGTAGCTGAAGACTGCATCAGATACTCAAAAAATTTGGCAACTGCTTCCTATGTGTCACCACAGGTTCAGGCTTTTGATGCTGCTGCCAAAGAAAAAGGGCTGCTTTTTCTCTGCGAGTTGGGACTTGATCCGGGAATCGATCACATGTCGGCCATGCAGCTGATCAATCAGATCAAAAGAAAGGGAGCTAATATAACAGCGTTTAAATCCGGCGCAGGCGGATTGGTTGCTCCTGAAAACGATGACAATCCCTGGCATTATAAATTCTCTTGGGCACCCAAAAATGTCGTATTGGCCGGACAAGGCATTGCAAAATATCTAAAAAATGGCCATTATAAACACCTGCCATATCATCGCCTGTTTGCTGAAGCAGAACAGATTGAAATTCAGGGAATGGGTACCTATGAGGCATACCCAAACCGCATTTCATTGAAATATGAATCGGCTTACGGCTTAAAAGGCGTACCGACAATCCTACGCCAAACAATAAGGCATAAAGGATATTGCAAGGCTTGGAATCTATTGGTTCAATTGGGAATGACCGACGATTCCTACAAAATGGATTATTCCGAATATTTGACCTATGCATCTCTTACCCGCAGTTTTCTGCCCACTGTACAGGATGAAATTAAATTTCAGGATTTGAGAGCCAGAGTAGCTCATTTTTTTGGGCTGCCCTATGAAGACAAGGCTATTGAAATGTTGGAATGGTTGGATCTTTTTGAAGAAATTCCTATCAATTTTGATGAGGCTTCTCCTGCAGAAATTCTCCAGTTTATACTCGAACTGAAATGGAAACTGCAGCCTCAGGATAAGGATATGATTATCATGCAGCATGAGGTAGAATATAATATGCCTGACGGTAAAGAATATACCCATTATTCAACAATGGTATATAAAGGCGATGATGCTGAAAATACTGCTATGGCCAAACTTGTTGGACTGCCATTGGCAATTGGCGTAAAAAACATCCTATTGGGTAAATTTAAGATGAGCGGCGTGCATATACCTATCCTTCCCGAAATTTATGAGCCAATTATGAATGAACTTATAGAGTGGGGCGTAAGGTTTGACGAAAAGGAAATTTAAGAAATAAGATAATCAAAAAGGGCTTTGAGTGTAAAAACTCAAAGCCCTTTTCAGTTGTTGTCAATATCAGATTTTGACGAATATTAAAAACTTGTTACAGTGAAAGCACTCGTAGGGTTTTCATTGAAAATGTCTGATTCTACGACACCGTCGCGAAGACGTACAATACGGTGACAATGATTGGCAATATCGGGTTCATGGGTAACCACCACTATGGTATTACCGTTTTTGTGAATTTCCTCAAAAAGTGCCATTATCTCGATTGAAGTTTTACTGTCAAGATTTCCGGTTGGCTCATCGGCCAAAATGAGTGAAGGATTATTGACCAAGGCACGGGCAACGGCTACACGTTGGCGCTGTCCTCCGGAAAGTTCGTTCGGGCGATGGTGCATACGGTCTCCCAAGCCAACAGATTCCAAAACTTCTTTTGCTCTGGCAATTCTTTTTGTTTTGCTCCAGCCGGCATAAATTAGCGGCAACGCTACATTTTCCAGAGCACTGAGTCGTGGAATAAGGTTAAAGGTCTGAAAGACAAAACCGATTTCAATATTTCTGATTTCAGCAAGTTCATCATCCGACATTGCGCTCACATCATTACCGTTAAGTATATAATTACCCTCAGTAGGAGAGTCGAGGCAACCTATCATGTTCATCAGTGTTGATTTACCCGAACCGGATGGCCCCATAAGCGCCATATAATCTCCTTTGTAAATTTTGAGATTCACCGAACGAAGTGCATGTACCAATTGATCGCCCATGCTGTAGGTTTTTTTAAGATTTTGGATCTCAATCAGTACTTTTTTTTCTGACATGATGGTATGTTTGGATATTTTAAATTGAGGATTGGAGTTGTTTGCTTGCAATTGATTGCTAAAATTACAAACAAGTTTCGGGAAATGCTGAAAAAATATCTATTTTTAGCCCTAAATTAAAAATCCTTCGACGAAATGAATCAGGACATCAAACCAAAGCATATTGTTATTTCAGGTAATATTGGAGCAGGTAAAACTACCCTCAGTGAAAAGTTAAGTAGACATTTCGGTTGGGAAGTTAATTATGAATCGACTGATGATAATCCATACCTTGAAGATTTTTACGCTGATATGGGACGTTGGTCCTTCAATCTGCAGGTCTATTTTTTAAATAGCAGATATGAACAAGTTTTAAAGATCAAAAATGGAGATAGAACTGTAATTCAGGATAGATCAATTTATGAAGACGCTTTCATTTTTGCGCCAAATTTGCATGAGATGGGACTTATGTCGGCAAGAGATTTTCAAAATTTCTACAGACTCTTCGAATTAATGAATTCTCAAATACAAGCTCCAGATCTATTGATTTATCTCAAATCAAGTGTTCCTACTCTTGTTAAACATATTCAGAAAAGAGGCAGATCATACGAAACAAGTATGAGTGTTAACTATCTTGAGTTGCTCAATCAGCGTTATGAAAAATGGATTGAAGGTTACAAGTACGGCAATCTTTTGGTATTAAGTTCAGATGAGTTGGATTTTGTACAAAAAGAAGATGATTGGAAATATATTATAAATAAAGTAAGTGCTGCTTTGAATATCAAATAATAAGTGCTTATTTTTATATCAAAATATTCTTTAAACTAAAGTCAGATACCATGAAATTCTTACATTTTTTGAGCAGCTTTTTTTGGCTTTCTATTCTAGTAATAGCCTGTAATACTACACCCGGCGAAGAGAAAAAGCCTGATGAGGCAAAGGGTGTAAAAGAAATTAAGGCCGAAACAAGCCTTGAAGGTGAAACCTTTCCAGAAACCGGTGGTTTCAAGGGGCGTAATAATAATCAGGTTTTTTATGTTGATGCAAAAGATTCAGGGGTTTCCGGATTTGTTCGATACAAGGACAGTAAAAAAGAAAATAAACTTGTCGGAAAAAAAATGTCACCATTTGATTTTGAATGTGAAGAATTAGATGAAAACGATGAACTTGTATCTAAACTCAGAGGTAAAGTTGACAATGATGAATTGGGCGCTGAAATTGAATATAATGAGGCCAACAGTTCAAACACATTTCGTTTTAAGGTAAAAAAATAAACTATACCGTTTTAAAGATGTCTTGAAAATGCCCTGCACAAGTAGGGCATTTTAAATTAATAGCGGAATGTCAATTATACCTTCATAAAATATATAAACGGTTAAAGTAATACGGTAACATTCTTTGACAAAAATGTCATGAAGTACTAAACATAAATAATGTTTATTTTAATTCCGTCAATTTATAACCGGCAGGCTTGTATCTTTTGTAAATTCAAGAAAATAATAGGATACTGACCTAAAAAAATAGTAATGTTTCTTAAAAGTAATGAGTTTATAGCTTCGCCCATATTTTACAGTAAATCTTCAATTTCAGTTTTATGAAATCCCTATACCTACTTTTCTTTATGTTATTGTTACAAAATAACATCTTAGGACAGATCAGCGCAAATGCTTTTGTAGTATCAAATTATAATGGATCACAGATTACTTGCTTTGGGGTTTGCGATGCTGTAGTTTCTGTAAGTTTTTCGGGAGGCACTGCACCATATAGTTTTCAGTGGAGCAATTTTCAAAATTCTACATCACAGACGGTTAGTGGTCTTTGTCAGGGTACATATGCTGTGACTGTTACTGATGCTGTTTTTACGTCTACGGTTACTTCTGTGGTAGTAGTACAGCCAAATGTAATTAGTGTTTTAACAAATTCTAATGATGCAACTACTTGTATATCAAATAATGGAACGGTATCTGCCGTAGCATTTTCAGGAACAGGTCCAATGGCGTATCAATGGTCGAATGGAACAACTGCATTTCCGTCGGCAACAACCGGCACTATAACCGGGCTGCCTGTAGGAACTTATAATCTGACAGTAACCGATGCTAATAATTGCAGTATTACCGGGTCTGAAATAATTGGATGTCCTGCTTTTCTGCCTGTCGATGCTGATGATTCTCTTCAATTGTTAAAATTATGTTGGGGGTTAGGCGGTAATTCTGGCCCACCGTTTACGGCAATTCAAAGATGGAATCAGGCATTGTCCTCCACAAACAGACAATGGCAACCCGCTAACCCAATCAGAAACTGGTATGGTGTCACGCTTGTCAGCGATGGCGATACTATGAGGGTGGCAAAAGTTGACCTTGGCGATTTTAATTTATTTTCCGGACCTACCGCTGGTGATACTCTTTTCAATAATCTATCAGTATTACAAACACAGCAGTTAAATAACCTTGACTCATTGTTTGAGCTTCATTTGGACAGTAGCGGACTTATGGGGAATATGGTAAATATTTGGGGAATAAATAATGGTATCAAATATATTGATATCAGCGGAAGTCATTTTATTTACAGTGCTACATTTTTTCAAGCCCTTTTTGGTACCTTAAATACAATAAGAACGGTTAAAGCAAGAGCGGCTTTTGACAGGTCAACTACATTGGTTTTACCTCTTAGTATTCCCTCCCTTTCATTTAATTTGGAAGTCTTGGATATTGGTAAAAATGGATTTTTGGGAACTATCCCAGACTTTTCTTCTTTTCTTCAGAGTTTGAAGGAAGGTTATTTTGATGAAAACAGTTTTGATTCAATAGCATTGAACAGTACAAATTCCACACTTAGTATTTTAGATATTAGTAAAAACAAATTTGGAAATCCGGGATGTATATACAAATCTTTCGCATATGCCAGGAATTTAACGCTCCTCAAGGCCAATAATTCACTTGACACAGCTTCCGCAACCTTTGTATTTAGTCCAACTATTCCGATGGTATCTATTCTGGATAAGGTAGTAGAAATGAGAGCTAATAATTTTATTGGCACTTTTGACCTGAACTATTTTTCAAGTGGAACAGGAACTAAAACATTGGATATCGCATTCAATCAAATCGATTCGCTGGTACTTTTTACTCAGCTTCCACAAATCAATATTCAAAAGTTGGATTTTAGTAATAACAGAGTCAGGAATATTCTCTCTGAAAATTTATTAAATGCGTATGAATTTATTGAATATTTATATATCAATAATAATCAAATATCAGGAGAATTGCCTGCGCCAACAGGCCCTTCTTCCTATACATGGCGATTACTCAAAGAGTTAAATTTGAGCCATAATCCCGGAATTAAAGGTGCTTTGAGATTAGATTGGATGTTTAACAGCCAAACAACTCCAATACTTGAAAAACTCAACATTTCAGACAATGATTTTAATAATATAGTACCATCAATTGCTCAATTTTCTAATCTTAAAGGTTTGAAAGTAGATAGAAACCGCTTCCATTTTGATGATTTATACAATTTAGTACGACAATTTGGTATGCCTCAAGTTAATTTCAACAATGCAGGTGTGACAACAAGTCAATATATACCGCCTTATTGGTTAAATGCGGGTGCTGTGTTGCCGGATACTTTGAGCAGTTTTATTTACTTTCCGCAAGATAGTGCAGGAATTGGAGGCGTTCGTCGTCGTCCTCATGGAGATTCAGTCGTTTTTGTTACGAATGTAGGTTATCCTGAAAATATTGTTCACAATGTTATTTGGTATCGCGACAGTTCATCAGTTTCAGAGATTATGGGAGATGTAGAAGCTTTTAACAATAACGGAGCATTGCAGTTGGGCAATGTAGTTCCTACATTAACAGCATCTGGTGTAACTGTTGCTCCCGATTCTATAGCTCATATGATTAAAATTATTAATTTAGATTCTTCAAGCCATACTAAGTGGTTTATCAGGGCCGAAACTAAACATGATTCCTTTCCTTTGCTGTCAATACCCGTAAGAGCTAAAAAATTGATTGTGGGGCAATGTTATGATGATTTTGGGGGAGTAACTATATGCCAACAAATGGTTGTGCAGTTCAGAGATACAGTAGGTTATGAGGGCAAACTTAGGATCAGAGGTGAATTTGGTATCAATGTATTGGATTCCTGCGTCTGCGGAGCTATTGAACTCTGGGGTTTTCCTGATACTTTGAATCAGGTGGAAATGGAACAGTTGGGTACAGGAACAAGGTCTTCATCAAGTCAGGCAAATAGTAAAGCAGAACTTTTGAGTGCTGATCCTAATTATTCGCTTTTGGGAAATTCGAGTGGTCCAAATGGAGCCAGACCAAACTTCACAAATGGTAATACAGAATCTAATCCAACACTGGTAGCATTTGTTGATTCAGGTGTTGATTTTGATAATTCCTATTTAAGAAAGAGATTGTGGGTCAATCAGGAAGAGACTAATAACAACGGTCTAGATGATGACAATGATTGTGAAATTGACAATGGATGGGGTTGGAATTATCTTGACCGCAACAATAATACTTTTGATGATCACGGTCATGGAACAGCTGTAGCATCAATTTTAGGTGGATACAGTAGTCTTAATTATGCCTACAATAACGGAAATAATGATGTATTGGGATTGATTCCTTATAAATATACCGATAAGACAGGGCGTGGAACTGTATTCCATGCAGCCTGCGGTTTGTTGCATGCTGCTAATTATCGCGATACACTGAACAATGGCCAGGTCGCCGCTGTACGTGTCATTAATGCCAGTTGGGGCTATTATGGCGAACCCTGTATGGTTTTGGAAAATGCGATTATTAAAACCGCTAATTTATGCGATGTGCTAATTGTTACCTCGGCAGGCAATGATGGGTTGAATACGGAGTTGGCAAAACATTGGCCATCAAATTCGCCTTTTGTACCTGATTCAACGCTTACTTATGTTAATAATATTTTGGCTGTCGCTGCTTTAAGCCAGAATGATTCAAATCAGTTGGCAAATTATTCCAATTTCAGCTCCAAACATATTGATATTGCCTCTGTCGGCACTACTTATACCTTTACCCCAAGTGATTCTGTATTGATATTGAAAAATGGCACTTCTTTTTCATCTGCTCAGGTTTCAAGAATTGCAGGCCTCCTTTTTCATGAATTTCCAAATGCCAGTTCAGGAGCTGTAAAATTTGCTTTAATGAATGGAGTCGATACCTTACAAAGTGCTGACAGTCTAAAAATCAAGTCAGGAGGAAGGCTGAATTATCAGAAAGCCAGGAACATTCTTAGCAATTTATTGGATTATACACTTTGTGATGAAAGCAGCTTTGTTGTTTCTGCAAAACAAATTGCTGATAATAAAATCTCTGCAGCAGTAAAAATTTACCCCAATCCCTTTACGCAAAATCTGAATATTGAATTTGATAATGGATCAGCAGTTTTAGATGAACAACAACTTATTCAAATCACTGACATAACCGGTAGACTTGTTTTAGAACATAAAATATGTTCACAATCTTTGTACAGTATAGATGTTTCTGATCTTTCTGCGGGTATTTACTTCATAAGTATTATACAGGGTTCAAACAAATACGTAGGAAAGGTTATAAAGCAATAGTTATTTTTTTTTAAACATTTTAACAGGGCATAATTTATTTTATGATTCGTTTAATTGTTCCTCAGTTTGAGTATCAACACGGTTGGGGAAACTTGACGTAGAATATCATTATTTATTTGCCCTAGAGTTGCAATTCGATAAATAGTAAACTAGTTTCATTCCTAATTATCGATTTTGAAACAATCTAAATAACATAAATAAAAATCGTCGAAGACAGCTTTACCATTCCATTTTGCACCTTTGGTGTTACAAACATATCTCCGTTGGAGCTGAAAAATTAGAAATCAGTAGCTTATCAATCAATAAATTACTACACTAGAAATGATTCTAAATGCTATGTTGGATTTGGGTAAAATACTCAGGAAATACTTTTTAAAAACCTACATTAAAAGGCCATTACAGCTGTTTTTAGAAATTAGAACATTAGAAATCTCCAAATATGAATAATTTATTTCTGTATTTACTTTTATCTATTGCTTTTTGCTTTAATCTTAATGCTCAGTCCAAAGCTGATGCAATTGTAGAAGAAGCCAATAAACTTAAAGAGATTGGGAAATTAAGCCTTGCAAATACAAAATTAAAGGCTGCTGCCGACATGTATAAAAAAGAAGGAAAGTTTAGCCTCTACATCAAATGCGCTGCAGAACAGGGAAAAAATCTCTTGGACAATAATCAAAAATCAGATGCAATAAGGGTTTTGGAGGCATTGATTCGGGAAGCAGAAAACATACAGAAAGCTCCGGATGAAAATATGGCCTTGGCTTATAAGTATTTAGGTTCGGTATTCTACAAAGATGATGATCTTGTAAAAGCAACGCCATATTTTGTAAAAGCCCTTGAATTAAGAGAAAAAGCTAATCCTAAAAGTGAGGATCTTTTTAGAGATAATTATAATTTGGGTGTTATGTACAGAAATCTTGGTAATAATGCCGCTGCAATAAAATACTTAAATAAAGCAATTGAACTTCAATTGAAAAATCCTAATCCGGCATTCCTATCCAAAATCTATCTTCAATTAGGGATTTCATATAAATTGATTGGTTCTTTGACAGAGGCTGAAGATTATTTGGATATTGCCATTAAGTTTGCAGAGGAAGGAAAAGGGACAGATTCAAAGAATTTGGCAGTTTATTTTATGGAAAAAGGTGCTATTGTTCGTGAAGCTTCAACTAATTTCGAATCAATGAAAAAGGCTTTAAGTCAACTTAATAAAGCCCTTTTGCTATTTGAAAAGAGTGGTGAATCCGAAAATTATAATTATGCAGTTTGTTTAAACAATATTGGGCAGATATATTTATATGGTACAGATTTTTTTTATAATGAACAAGAGGAATCTAATTCTGCTTTAAAAGCTTTTACTTATTTTGATAAGGCTCTTAAACTAAATAGAAAAAATCAACCCAAAAGTATAGCAGAATTAAATAGTTTAATTAATATTTCAATGTCACTCGTAAAATCAAAGGACTATGAAAAGGCAAATATCTATTTATCAGAAGCTGAAAAATTAGCAAAATTAATATTACCGGTCAAACACTTAATGATTGCAGAAATCCTCAGTGTTAAAGGTGAAATGGCAGAACGTAAAGGAGAATGGAATAAAGCATTAGAATTTTATACCAATACAATAGTTGCATCTGTTGAAGATTATTTTCCGAAAACTCAAAATGATCTTCCTAATTGGAATTTAGCAGAAGATGGTAAAGTACTTTCTCTTAATAAACTCAAAGACTTTATTGCACTCAAGGCCAGAACTTTTTTCAAAAAATACAAAGAATCAAAAGATGTAAAGGATCTTGAATTAGCCTTGTCTCATCTGCAGTATGTTGATAAAATTGCAGACAAAATTCGCGCGGATTTTACTTCTGAAGGCGGAAAAATGGTCGTTTCTGACATGATAATAGATGCTTATGAAATAGCAATCTCTGTCTGTTTGGAATTGTCAAAAGTTAAGAAAGATGCTGCGTATAAAGAAAAAGCTTTTTATTTTTCAGAAAAAAGTAAATGTTTGGTACTGCTTGAAGCTTTTCAAAACAGCAAAGCAGCTAAATTAGCCGGACTGTCTGACGCTGCTGTTAAAGAAGAAGAAAACCTGCGCCTGTCCATTACTGACCTGAAACAGCAGATATATCAATTAAAAACAAGGGGAGAGGGACAGTCTGCTGCCTTTAAGCAACTTGAGAAAGACCTCTTTTCAAAAAAACAGGCTTATTCCGCATACGTAAAGCGTATCGGGCGTGAAAATCCGGAGTATTATGCAATGAAATTCGATATTAAATTATTGGATGTTGCTCAAACCAGAAAATTACTGAAAAAAGATCAGGCACTGCTCGAGTATTTTGTCGGCAATAAATTGGTGTTTGTATTCAAAATCACTGCAGATGATTTTCAGATTTATGAGCTTCCGGGTAATGAGAATCTCGCCAAAACTGTTAAGAATTTCCGTGAAAGTATCTACGGATACCACCTCAATGAAGTAGATAAAAACGATGAATCATTCAATAAATATGCTGCAGATTATGCAAAGTATGGTTCAGAACTTTATGATAATCTAATAAAACCACTAGGGACTTTGCCTAAAAAATTGATAATTGTTCCTGCCGGACCTTTATCAAATATGCCTTTTGAACCGTTATTGAAATCTAAGCCTACAGATCCAAAGCTGTTTAAAACACATAAATACTTAGGCATGGAGTCAATTATCAGTTATAACTACTCTGCCACACTTTTGAGTGAGATGATCAATAAAAAACACAGTGCAAATCGTGAATCTTTCTTAGGCTTTGCCCCAAGCTTCGGTGCAGACAATCAGGATGGAGTCACGATGCGTAACCGTCGCTTTGCATTGGCGCCACTGAATTACAACGATAAAGAAATTCAAAAAGTACAAAAGATTTTAGGTACAGGTAAGGTGTATGTTGGCAAAGAAGCCCTTGAGTCAATTTTTAGAAAGAATGCCTCCAATTATCAGATTATCCATTTTGCAACACATGGCATGGCCAATGACCGTGATCCTGATTTTTCACTGTTGGCATTTACTGAAATTCCCGACTCTATCGAAAATGAATTTCTTTATGTCAGCGACCTTTATAATATCAAACTGAATGCGGATTTGGTTGTGCTTTCTGCCTGTGAAACCGGCCTGGGAGAGTTGAGAAAAGGAGAAGGCGTTATCAGTTTGGCCCGTGGATTCTCTTATGCAGGTGCAAAGGGTATTTTTACCACACTTTGGTCTGTTAATGATATGTCCACTTCCATGATTATCGAATCTTTTTATAAATACCTGAAACAGGGTAAAGATAAGGACGAAGCATTGCATCTGGCTAAATTGGATTTTCTGAAACAGGTTGACAATAAGCAAGCACATCCTTTCCTTTGGGCACCTTATATTTTTATAGGAGATACTTCCCCTTTGAAAATAAGTAGCGGTTTCCCTTGGATCTATATTGCTATAGGCAGCGGTATTGTTCTTTTACTTGGTTTGGGTTATTTTGTGATGAAAAAATCTAAAAAACAGGCTGCTTTGCCAAAAGTTTAATACTAAGATTTATTTTTGCAGCAGATATCGAGTTCGGTATCTGCTGCTCAATTTTAAATATTTACGATATATGAAATCAATAATTTATACATTTTGCTTTTTAGCTGCTTTGTTGTGCTTTTACAGCTGTCAAAACAGTACGGGCGAACCGACAGGAGGGAAGGACTCTACAGCTTATTTTTACGAAGGACTGCGTCAGCATAATTTTGGGCATTTCGATACTGCCTTGGTGATGTACAACACCGCCATCAAGTTGGATAGCAGCAATGGCGAGTATTTCTATGAAAGAGGCCGCGTTTATTATGATCTGGACAAAGCAGATGAAGCTTTGGCTGATTTTTCAAATGCAATCAAATTGGACAAGAGCCAGTCAAAATATTTTCATGGCCGCGGAATGGTGTATGCCGAAACAAAAAATTGGGATATGGCCTTGCCGGATATCCGTACAGCGCTTGATTTAAGCCCTGAAAATGCGCAATTACACGGACTTATCGGTGATATACATTTGGCACAGGGTGATACACTTGGTGCATTGATGGATTTTGAAAACTTCCTGCAGCTTTCACCGAATAATCCAGATTTTCACGAAAAAACTGCCTATATCTACTATGGTTTGGGACAGTTGGATAAGGCACTGATGCAGGCCGACAAAGCTATAGAACTCAATGCTAAAAATGCTGAATATTACTATTTAAGAGCTATAGTGCTTTCTAAAATGAATAAAGACAAAGAGGCTCTTTTAGCTTCAAATAAATCAATTGAACTTGATCTGACCAACCGAAAATTCTATTATTTGCGTGGCGTTATAAAGCTAAATGTCAAAGACAAAACGGCCTGCGATGATCTGAAAAAAGCTTCAGATGCCGGTGATGAAGATGCTGGGGCATTGATTAAGAAATATTGCCCGAAAATGAATTCTTAAAAGATAAAAGATAAAAGGAGTGATTCAATTCATTAAAAACCAAATAAGATTGAATTATTTGGATCTAAATTAATGCTCAATAACCAACGCAGCTGCGCCCAAAACGGCCGCATGATTTTTAGGAATTGAAGATAAAATCATCCGCACTTTTCCGCTGTAAACAGTTGAAATATATTGATCAAAATAGGAGCGGAGCGGGCTGAGCAGTAATTCTCCGGCATTGGCCAATCCGCCAAAGAAAATAAAAGCAGCCGGACTTGTTACAGTAGTAGCATTTGCCAAAACAAAGGCCAAAACCTTTGCCGTGTCATCAAATACTTTTAGTGCGAGTTTATCTCCGGCCAAGGCAGCCTCAGCAACATCAAAAGCGCTGAGGTTGCCTTTTTTTGCTAAAAGCATTGAATTTTCAGATTTTTCTAACGCTTCTTCTGCGCTTATAGCTAATCCGGTTGCAGAAGCATATCGTTCCAAACAGCCCTGTCTGCCGCATTTGCAGAGTCGTCCGCCATTCATACTCACTAAACTGTGCCCCAATTCTCCGGCGAAGCCATCGTGGCCGTAAACCAGTTTTCCATCCACTACAACCCCGCTGCCAAGTCCGGTTCCCAAGGTTATCATGATAAAATCTCTGATTCCTTCTGTTTTGGCTATGCCAAACTTAAGTTCTCCTATTGCAGCTGCATTGGCATCATTGGTCAATTTTACCGGGCAAAGATTCAGTCTTTTTTCAAGCATGTCAGCAAGCGGTACAAACCCTTTCCATGGAAGGTTGGGTGCGTTTTCTATACTGCCGTTGAAGAAATTACCGTTTGGCGCACCTATGCCGATTCCTTTTAGGTTTTTGCCAATATTATTAGATAAAAGAAGTGTTTCTATGGCATTGGCGGTGGCTTCCACAAAGTCTGCAGCCTCCTTATATTCCTGTGTTTTTAGTGTGCTTTCTGCAATGATATTGCCACTGTCATCTACAAGTCCTATTGCTGCATGACTGCCGCCCAGGTCAATGCCTATGTAATAATTTGTATTCATTACTGTTTTAATGCTTTAATATTTAATGATAATTGTCCAATTTGCACCGAAGGCTGAATACAAGGGCTAATTAGGTACTGCTTTCAGGAGGCTTAAGCCATCCTTTCGCTGTTCGCTTTGTCAATATTTAAATTTTATTATTAAATTTTAATCCGCACAACTTGTCCCGACCCAAGACGGGATCCGCACAACTTGTCCCGACCCAAGACGGGATCACCGCATCCGCACATCATTCCGATCAATCGCTCACATCCTCACATATTAAGTATTATCATCTTTCATCTTTATAGAGCTCTCTCGTCTTGGGACGAGCTCGGTTCAACTTTTATCTTTCAACTTTTAACTTTCATCTAAGAATCATTGAACAAATTTGCCAAAAAGTTCTTGAATTGCTTTAGATTTGTACAAATGATTTAACCAATGATGAAAAATAATCTAACAAAAAAACTGTCGATCTTCGCTCTTGTCCTCTTAAGTGCCTGTAATGCTAAGACAGACAAAAATAAACAAAACAGAATGGACAATATTAAAGCGCCCGATGCGGAGCAAATTCCGCATGAACTGAAAATGCACGGAGAAACTCGTATCGATAATTATTATTGGATGCGACTCAGTGATGAGCAAAAAGAAGCAGAAGTAAAAGATGAGCAGACTAAGAAGGTTTATGCTTATCTCGAAGCTGAAAATGCCTATACCAAAGAGGCTTTGAAAGGAACCGAAGTTTTTCAGGAAAGTCTTTACAAAGAAATAATTGCCCGAATCAAACAGGATGACGCCTCTGTGCCTTATTTTAAAAATGGTTATTGGTACAATACCCGTTACGAAGAAGGAAAGGAATATCCGATTTATTGCCGTAGAAAAGGCAGTCTCGATGCAAAAGAAGAGGTGATGCTAAATGCCAATGAATTGGCAAAAGGATTGGCTTATTTCGATTTGGGATCAATGACCGTCAGTCCGGATAATAAAATTCTGGCTTATGCCACAGATACCCTAAGCCGCCGTGTTTACACAGTTTATTTCAAAAATCTGGAGACCGGAGAGCTGTATAAAGATGTAATTAAAGGTACAACGGGATCTCTGGCTTGGGCCAATGACAACAAAACGCTGTTTTACTGCAAAAGCAATGAATTGACGCTGCTTTCAGAAAAAATTTACAGACATAAATTGGGTACCGGACAAGAAGCCGATGTGATGGTTTATCACGAAAAAGACCCAACCTATTATATTGGTGTCTATCGTTCAAAGTCTGATAAATACATTATTATTTATAATAATTCCACACTTTCGAGTGATTATTGGATGCTGGAGACAGAAAAACCTGAAGGACAGTTCCGTCAGTTTGCCCCACGAGAAGCTTCACATGAGTACGATATCACACATTTTGAGAACAAATTTTATGTCCGTACCAATTGGAATGCGCAGAACTTCCGACTGATGGAGGTAGAAGAGGGCAAGACCGCCGATAAAAAGGCTTGGAAAGAAGTGATTGCTCACCGTTCCGAAGTTTATTTGGAAGATATTGATGTGTTTAACAAATATCTTGTTTTGGCCGAGCGCAGCAAGGGGCTGATGAATTTCCGTGTCAGGAATCAAAAGGATGGCAGCGAACACTATGTTGCCTTTGAAGAAGAGGCCTACACTGCAAGTATCGGGGTGAATACAGACATGGCTTCTGAGCTGCTTCGCTTTGAATATTCTTCTCTGACTACGCCAAATACGACTTATGATTATAACATGAGCACTAAAGAGCGCAGCTTGAAAAAGCGTCAGGAAGTAGTCGGGGGGCACAATCCGGATAATTACGAAACAAAACGATTGTATGCAACAGCCCGTGATGGTAAGAAAATTCCAATTTCGATTGTCTATAAAAAAGGTTTTCATAAGGACGGAAAAGCACCACTGTTGCTTTATGCCTATGGCGCATACGGCATTACGGTCGACCCTTATTTCTCTTCAACCAGACTTTCCTTGCTCGATCGTGGCTTTGCCTTTGCCATAGCACATATTCGCGGCGGACAGTTTTTGGGTCGCCCTTGGTACGACGACGGAAAAATGCAAAATAAACTCAATTCTTTTTATGATTTTGTAGACTGCGCCAAATTCCTCCTTCAGGAAAAATACAGCAGTACTGATGGACTTTTCGCTATGGGCGGTTCTGCAGGCGGTCTGCTGATGGGAGGCGTTGTTAATTTTGCTCCTGAACTTTTCAAAGGTGTAGTGGCACAGGTGCCTTTTGTGGATGTGATCACAACAATGTCCGATCCAACTATTCCATTGACAACCAATGAATATGACGAGTGGGGTAATCCGGAAAACAAAAAAGATTACGAATACATGAAACGTTATTCGCCTTATGATAATGTAACAGCCAAGGCTTATCCGAATATGCTGATCACTACCGGACTTTTCGACTCACAAGTGCAGTATTGGGAACCGGCCAAATGGGTTGCTAAATTACGCGATCTGAAAACCGATAAAAATCTGTTGCTCTTGCATACCAATATGGATGCCGGTCATGGCGGTGCTTCGGGCCGTTTTCAACGCTACAAGGAAGTGGCCTTGGAATATGCCTTTATTTTTGATTTGATGGGAATTGGGAAGTGATAATCTCTTTAGACAATATATAGAAACGGTAGTTCGAAAACTTGAGCTACCGTTTTTGTTTTTTTGCAGTAAAAACTGAAATTTACCCCAGATCGTCATTAGAGTTCGTAGGGATAACTTCAATCATTATAAATTGAGAAAATTGCAACAAAGTCATTGTTTAGTAATTTGCTGATTTTATTGGACGAATCTATCAGTTCCGCTGCAGAAGTCAAATATTTATCTGTAATATTTTCTTTTTCAATAAATTTGAATGCAATCCTGAAATTTGATACCAGGCTGTTATGAAAAGCATCGTTAACGGAACCTTTTGAAATGCCATATTTGATTCCTGTTTCTACATAATAAAACATCAGATCTGCAAGGTATTCTGCCTTTGTACCTATCTTTTTAAATTCACTGATTGCTTTTTTTGCCTGCGCCAGTTTTACTTTATATCCTCTTTTTGGAAAAAAAGCTTCGTGAATCCTCTCTTTATATTTGTTAAAAAGTGAGCTGCTATCGGTATTTAAGTGATAGTCTAAAAAATCTTTTACACCCTTGTTGTGTTTATACAGATCATAGACCATTTCCAGTAATTCTTCCTTGTTCATTTTTTTAAGCTCAGTCTTAAGTTCAGAAAGTCCCATTTATAATTAATTTTATTGTTCATATTTGCTGATCTCAATGTTTGTATATTTAATAGACTCTTTATTTTAGGAACAAATCCGTCATTAGAGATTCTATTTGCTTAGCAGAGCTCTTCGGGTTGCAAGCCTATATGGCTGTGAAACTTATAATTACTCATCTTTGGGCTTTAAAAATAGTTGTTACTATTTACAGAGTTGGCCGTAATAGGTTCACTTTTAGTTTCTTAGGTTCTGCGCACCCACCCAAAAACTTATTGAGCACTTATTATTGCTTTGCTTAGCTTCTCCTCGGGTTCATTACAAAAAATTAAATGACAGATTTTGTTTGAAATTAATTTGTCAAAATATTTAAGTTTTAAACAATTTTAACTAGAATAGTTTTATGAAATGGCTGATTTTTGTTTATTCAAATATTTAGTTAATTTTGTTTCTCTAATTATTGTGTGCTAAATATAGTAAGGCTGTTGGAATTTAAATGTATCTCTTAAAATTTTGTTGTTTAAACTATTGTAATCCGATATAATCTCTAAAAATGGGTCGTAAAAGCAAAGCTGACGAAAGGAAATACGAAATACTCGTTCAATTTTATGAGGTGGTCAAAGACGAAGGTTTCGAGAATGCATCTATTGCTAAAATTGCAGAACGTATGCATGTCAATCCCAGTCTGCTTATACACTATTTCAAGACCAAAGAAGAGATGGTTGTGGATTTAGTAGATTTTCTACTTGTCCGTTACGAAGAAGCTTATTTGGAAAAATTTGAAAATATTAAGGATCCCAAGCTGCGATTTGAAATGACGTTGAATTTTATACTTGGGGAGGATTGGATTCAGATGGCTGACTATCATACAGTTTTTTACGCATGTTATTATTTGGCATCTCGCCACGAGCGGATAAATGATCGCTTTCGGCAAATGTATAAACAATATCGTGAAATGCTTGAGTCAGAGGCAAAAGTTTGGTTCGAAAAAGGGCTCATAACTAATAGCGAACCGACTCAGGTAGCTGAATATCTTATTATGCTCAATGAAGGTATCACCTTTTATGAAGGAATTCTTCAAAATCGGGAATCATTTCTAAAACGCAGCAAGTGGCTAAGGGAAATGACCATAAAAACATTGACCACCTAAGTGTTTAAATATTTAAAAATGTTTTAATTATTAGCAAATGTGAACAGGCAATATGACTGCTTTTTAGATAAATATTGACATTTTTTTACTTGTTTTTAGTAGAAAAAACAATATTCAATATCTTCGAAAAGAATAGGTATCCAAATCATTTTATTTTAACTGGGACCTAATTAAACATTTTAAAATTAAGGATATATAAATTATGTTCAAAAAAATACTGACAAAACTAATAAATTGGTATGTAGCACCATTGGAATGGAATTACACTTTAGGACTCTATGCCAAAGGTCGAATTTTTCACTTTAAGGAAGAACATATTCTTTCTTGGGTGCACTTTGTTCGGAAAAATGAAAAAAATATTTCAGAAAAAGAAATCCTCATTGATGCCGGTGTTTTCAAAGGCGCTGTGTCGGCTATTTTTGCTAAGCATTTCCCCAAAAATCCAATTGTTGGATTTGAACCTATTCCAAAACATTTTGAGAATTCAGTAAAAAACACAGCTTCCCTTCCCAATGTAAAACTCCTGAATATGGCATTGTCGGATTCAAGTGGAGAACAGACTTTTCATATAGCCACCACAGCATCGGCTTCCTCGCTGAATCCTATTGTACAGAACGACCGCTATACCCTGGCTCAGGAGATTCAGGTGAAAACAGTAACATTAGATGATTATTTTAAAGAAGAGGATAGGATTTTATGCCTTAAAATGGATATTGAAGGCTATGAGCTTGCCGTATTAAAATCCGGAGTAAAAACATTGCCGCGAACAAGATACGTAATTGCTGAACTCAATAATCAGGTGGAGAAAGAGAATGAATGCCAATACTATGAAGTAGATGAATTTCTGAGACAGCATGGGTTTAAACTCATTGTTATCAGAGCCGGATATAATTATCAGGGATTGGGACAGTACGATGCAGTTTACAAAAACATGAACTATAAGGGCTAAAGTTTATTCAGAATTTGTACTATTTCTTCCGGTATAGCGACTACTTTTTTTAATTGATAATCGAAACAGAGGATCCCCGTTTTAATTTCGGCGACCTCTTTTTCTGTTTTGGTATTTATTACTTTATAATAAAGATCAAATCCAATTTTTGAAATGTCTTCTACTGCAACATCAATCTGCAGTTCGTCATTCAGATGCCCTTCCGACTTGAAAACAATAGCTGCATCTGTCATGATTACACCTTTACCGGCAAAATTCATTTCGGAAAATCCCCAGGATTGGAACAATTCCACCCTTGCCTGATGTGCATAGGTCAGCAAACGGTCATTCGATAAATGATTGCCATAATTGAGGTCGCTGACTCTTACTGTCAGGTGCATAGAAAAAATATATTGCTGTGGCTGTTCAAGTTTGATTCTCATTGCGATCCAAATTATTTTAATAAAAAAAACCGGTTCAAATAATTGTCCCGGTTTGTTATTTTTAGTCTTCTATTTTTGAAAAGCCCATTTCTTCTGCAAATTCTGTTTTACTACCATATGCAGAATCATATTCTTCTTCAATATTGCCAAAATAGATCAATTTTTCTTCTACCCAACTGATCTGAATATTGTGTTTTTTGCCATTATCCGATTTCAATAGGAGAAAACCGTTTTCAATTGTCCAGGAGCCGCTGTCGAATTCTTCCTCAGGAGAATCCGGCTCTGTGAAACCGCCGGGGATGTATTGTCTGAAAGAACCATCTTCGAAAAATTGCATTGCGGAAGGTTCGTGATTGCTCTGCCAGATACCGTGCAATTTTTCTTTCATGGATATGTCCTTCGGACTTTTGTTGGTCAGTGTCTTTTTGTTGTTGACAGCTTTCCCTGAAAGTTGTATATCTTGAGCATTCTTTCCTTCTCCGGAAGTACAACTCGAAAAGTTTAATAGTATAAGATGAGAAAAAATGAGCAATATTGCTGCTTTCATGATTGGGTTACTTCTTTTTGCGTGGACTTATTTGCGTGTTTCTAAATGCTACAAATATCTTGCCTGCTTTTGGCTGCGCAAATTTACAATAACAGTTGATTATTACAATGCTTTTGGGCAAATATTTTTTTGTTTAGAAACCCGAAAGCGGCAGTTCCATTAATAATATTTCGGCATCATTGGATATTGCCTCAATTTCTATTGCATTTACCTCTGTTATTTCCATTCCATCCCGTTTTTCCAGACTTTGACCTGCTATTTTAAATTTGCCCTCCAAGACAAATGCGTATAATCCGCTGTTTTTGGATCTGAAGTTATAGGATATTGTTTTCCCGTCCTCAAATGAACCCAGCATAAACCAAGCATCCTGATTGATTTTAATTGCATCCTGTCCATCCGGTGAGACTATAGTTTGCAGTTTATTGATTCTATTGGACTTCAAAAAAGTTTTTTGATCGTATCTGGGTTCGATATTCTGCTTTTTAGGAAATACCCATATTTGAAGAAAATGTACCTCGCTGTTTTTGTTTTTGTTATATTCCGAATGAACGACACCGCTTCCTGCAGACATGATCTGAACGTCATTCTGTCTGATGACTGTTGTATTTCCCATGCTGTCCTTATGTTCCAAATCGCCTAATAACGGAATCGAAATAATTTCCATATTGTCATGTGGGTGTTTTGAAAAGCCCATTCCACCCTTGACTATATCATCGTTCAATACCCGAAGTGCGCCAAAATGAACTCTTTCGGGATTGTAATATCCGGCAAAACTGAATGTATGTCTCGATTTTAACCAGCCATGATCTGCTTTTCCGCGGCTTTCAGCCTTGTGGACAATAATATTTTTTTTCATAAATATTTCTATATATTTTTAAATAATGTAGGTACAAATATTGTAGATGTAACTAAAATAAGGCTCAGTTAGTTCAAAGAAAAGATAAAACTTTCTTTAAAATCTTAAATTTAAATCCAATCAGCTTAACTTTGTAAGCTATTATTTGTTTTTGTTTTAATTTTTGTTTTGAATGCAAAATTTAGAATTTTCCGTTTGTCCTAATTCTGCACTTTTTTATTTATATATATATGATAATTGAAAATCTTTTACAGCGTGCCCTGCAGCTCGAACATCTGAGTATTGAAGAGGGTGTTTTTTTGTTTGAAAATGCCAGTACCGCAGAACTTATGTATGTGGGCAACAAGCTGCGATTTTACCATGTTCCCGAGAATAAAGTTACCTGGATTATTGACCGCAATTCCAATACAACCAATGTTTGTATTGCCAATTGTAAATTTTGTAATTTTTTCCGCCCACCGGGACATAAAGAATCCTATATAACAACGATTGATGAATATAGAGGAAAAATTGATGAACTTTTTGAATATGGCGGAGATCAACTGCTTTTGCAGGGAGGACATCATCCAGATTTAGGTTTACAGTTTTATGCCGATCTTTTTTCCGGGTTAAAAGAAATTTATCCCAATCTGAAACTGCATGCCTTGGGGCCACCCGAGATTGCCCATATTGCCAAAATTGAAAAGAAATCTCACACGGAGGTACTGCAAACGCTGATGAATGCAGGTTTGGATTCATTGCCGGGTGCCGGTGCCGAGATTTTGAATGACCGGGTACGCCGCCGTATTTCCCGCGGTAAATGTTCCGGTGCAGAATGGCTCGACGTTATGCGTGCTTCTCATCAGCTGAATCTCACCACCTCGGCTACTATGATGTTTGGACATATCGAAACCAATTATGAGCGTTTTGAACATCTGGTTTGGCTCCGAGAAGTTCAGGCAGAGAAACCTGCACATGCAAAAGGTTTTATAGCCTTCATTGCTTGGCCATTTATGGATGAAGATACTATTCTGAGCAAATTACAGCTAAAACGCCGCGGTTATACCGGTGACGAATATATACGCATGGTGGCTATGAGCCGTATTATGCTGCCTAATATTCAAAATATTCAAGCTTCATGGCTCACTGTCGGAAAACAGGTAGCACAGGCTTGTCTGCATGCAGGTGCCAACGATTTCGGCTCCATTATGATAGAAGAAAATGTAGTATCCGCTGCCGGTGCAGCCTTTCGATTTACGGCCAAGGGTATTCAGCAGGCTATAGTCGAAGCCGGTTTTATTCCGCAGCTCCGTACACAGCAATATGAATATCGCGAACTGCCCGAAAATATCAGACAACAGGATTTGGATAAGGTGAAAATGATAGTTGATTAGTACCTTGAACGCTGATTTGTCAAAAGTAAGTATATCAGAGTTGTACTTGGTAGAATCGAAGATCCACGCAGTGAAAGTAGAGAGTAGAGAGTAGAGAGTAGAGAGTAGAGAGTAGTTGGATATTATTGGCTCCAGAGGTTATACTTCAGATAACAAAAGACTTTCCTTTGCTTTTTTACTTAACGTATCTTAAATACTTAAAAAACATCAGGCTTTTCTTTGCGTACTTTGCGTAATCCTTTGCTGCTTTGCGGTAAAATTTCAGATCAGATACTTGGCTTCAGATAACAAAAGACTTTCCTTTGCTTTTTTACTTAACGTATCTTAAAAACTTAAAAAACATCTGGCTTTTCTTTGCGTACTTTGCGTAATCCTTTGCTGCTTTGCGGTAAAATTTAAGATCAGATACATGCTTCAGATAACAAAAGACTTTCCGTTACTGTTCTTTTTTACTTGACAAAACTTAAAATCTTAAAAAACATCGGACGTTTTTCTTTGCGTACTTTGCGTGTGCCTTTGCTGCTTTGCGGTAAAATTTCAGATCAGTCAAACAGGTTTAAACCAGTATCTTCAGAGATACTTCAAATTACTAATGTCTTTCCGTTATTGTTCTTTTTTACTTGACAAAACTTAAAATCTTAAAAAACATCGGACGTTTTTCTTTGCGTACTTTGCGTGTGCCTTTGCTGCTTTGCGGTAAAATTTCAGATCAGTCAAACA
>CAINVS010000352.1 GCA_903854205.1 uncultured Bacteroidota bacterium
AGGAGAAACATCCATCAATACAGAGCGCTTGGAAAAAATTGCCGAAGCATTGGAGGTCAGCGTTGAAGATATCTACCGTTTTGATGACAGAAAATTCATGATTTCAGGAAACAATAATAATGGCGAAGCAAATGAAAATGGTGTGCAATTCAACCTCAACATCTATGAAAGTGACAAGGCAATAGATGTACTAAAAGAAACCATCAGTAATCAGCAGGAAGAGATAAAATACCTGCACAAACAGATAGAAAAACTGACCGACCTTCTTTTGAAAAAATAGAAAAACCATATAAAAACATAACCCAAATGCCGATGTCAGCAATGATCTCGGCATTTGTTTTTGAAGGATAGTGTTATGTTATCTTTAAATTTAAGTATGTATTAGTTATTTACCATTTACATCAAGGAACCAGCTCCAGAGGAGCGATATTTTTGTAGCAGCGTAAGCTGCGAAGGAAAAGAACCCTGTAGGGGTGACATTTTGTGTATGTATTTTATTGTACAAATTTATATAAATGCCGCTCCTACAGAGCTCAATTCATTTTTTTTGCCTGCGGCTACAAAAATGTCGCCCCGATGGGGCTGCAAACAGGTTAAATCATCAGTAAAATTGGGGGGACACTAGTGCGTAATCTTTGAATTGAAATACAAATTTTTGTCCACATATATTAGGTTGGCACTATTTTACAATTAATATAACACTAGCTTATGTATACTTCTAAATTTTCCCCCAAGTTGCACCTTCCTTTCCGTCTTTAATCTGAACACCGATTTTCTGTAATTCATCTCGGATGAGGTCACTTTTAGCCCACTCCTTGTTATCGCGGGCTTCTTTGCGGAAGCGAACGATCATTTGCATGAGACCATCGACCAAATCGGTGGAGCCCTCTCCTGTTTTGCCTTCATCCATCAGACCAAAAATATCAAAAATGAGGGCGCTCATAATCTGCTTCAAACGATCAAAAGTAGCCTGACTTATACTATTAATAGGCTGTAGCGCATTTTGAAACTTATGAATCTCAGAAACAAGACCGAAGATTTTGGCCAAAGCATTAGGCGTATTGAAATCATCGTCCATATCTGCAAAGGCAGCGTCAATCAGCTGATTGATTTTACCATCCAGCTCGGTCAATGCTTCTGCGCCGCTATATTTTAATTTCAGCAGAATTTCATTGGCTTCCATCAGTCGCTGCAAACCTTTTTCAGCAGCCTGCATCGCATCATCTGTGATATTCAGAGTAGAGCGGTAATGTGCCTGCAGCATGAAGAAGCGCAGGGTCATCGGGCTGTAAGCCTTTGTCATGAGCGGACTGCTGCCATCGAACATTTCTCGGGGCATAATGGAGTTTCCATCACTTTTTGACATTTTTTTTCCGTTCAAAATAAGCATATTGCCATGCATCCAGTAACGGACAGGCTGACAGCCGCAAGCACCGATATTCTGAGCAATTTCATTCTCGTGATGGGGAAACTGAAGGTCCATGCCGCCGCCATGTATATCAAAGGTTTGACCCAAATATTTGGTGCTCATGGCAGAACACTCGAGGTGCCAACCCGGAAAACCAACTCCCCAGGGCGAAGGCCAGCGCATGATATGGGTTGGCGAAGCTTTTACCCAAATGGCAAAATCTGAAGGATGTTCCTTTTCGTCCTGATTTTTCAAATTATCGCGACTTTCAGAAATCAAATCATCCATCAGCTTTCCCGAAAGTGTACCATAGCCTTTATTTTCTTCAATCAGTTTTTTCGTATTAAAATAAACGGAACCGTTTTTCTCATACCCATAACCATTGCCGATGATTTCTTTCACCATTTCAATCTGCTCTACAATATGTCCGGTAGCTGTCGGCTCAATACTGGGTGGCAAAGTATTCATCTGACGCATGACATCGTGAAAAAGATTGGTATATTTCTGTACAATCTCCATCGGCTCAAGTCGCTCTAGACGAGCACGCTGATCGATTTTACTTTCAGCTCCACTATCAACATCTCCTTCCAGGTGTCCGACATCAGTAATATTTCGAACATAACGCACCTTGTACCCCTTTGCCAAAAGGTAGCGGTAGACGATGTCAAATGTAACAAAAGTACGGCAGTTGCCCAAGTGTACTTCATTGTAAACGGTAGGTCCGCAGACATACATACCTATATATTCACCCTTTGGATCGATTGGCGTAAAATCACTCAGCTCTCTGCTGAAGGAATTGTAAATTTTCAGATTTTTCATAAATCGTTATCGGAAATGTTATTTGTGGTTTATATGCCGCAAATATATATAAAAGGAAAGAAATTTAAAACTTGACATTGTTTCTAAAAGTTCATAAAATTGGGTTTTTAAGTCATTTTAAAATAGCAAAGAAAATATTTATAAAAATTACACAAAAAACATTGCTTATATTAAAAACAGGCTGTATATTTACCGCCTATTTCCAAATATTCTATATTTTCGTAACAAAATTCATTGCAAAAAATCTAAACCATTTCATTTTATGCTGATTATCAACGTAAAAGAAAACGAAACTATTGACCGCGTTCTTAGCCGTTACAAAAAGAAAGTTAAAGACACACAACTTTTGAAAGAAGTTCGTCGCCGTAAAAGTTTCGAAAAGCCTTCAATCACTCGTCGTGCTACTATTTTGAAAGCGGTACACCGCGAAGGTATCAAAATTAAAGAGATGAACGATTAAACAAAATTGCAGTCCATTTCAAAGTCTGCATCTTGTTTCAGTATATAATTTAAGGCCGAACTGTTATCAGTTCGGCCTATTCTGTTTTCTTGCATTTTTGAAACAAAAATTCAAAAAAATGCGTTAAAGAATTTATCAGGCGTTATCCTCTCACTTTAAAAAATTTACTGAATCCATGGGCAGAAAAAAGAAAAACAACGGCAATCCTGATATCCATAAAGATCTCAAGGGATTTAATATTAAAATCAATGAGTTTGGAGAAATAAAAGCCTCTTTCTCAATAGAAAAACTAAATACATTTCTAAACAATAAAGTCGATGACAAGAAATTTAAAGCAGAAGGTTAAAAGGAAATAAACACTTTATTTCAATTTATATAAGGCCTTTTCCACTGTTATGGGTGACACTGTTTCCAAATAAGCCTGAAGTCTCATTGCATTTTCATAATCCCTTACTGCCAAATCTTTTTTACCGAGTCTTTCGGCAGCAATTGCTTTGTAGTAATATGCGTCTGCAAATTGCAAATCAAATTTAGTACTGTTGTCAAAATGTCGCAGTGAAGATCCGTAATATTTGGCAGCCTCATCTTTATTGGACTTTATATTATCCCCCATTTCAAGGTACATCAGACCTAAATTGTAATTTAGGTCAGAACTCTGAGGGTGTTTTACAATACCGTTTTCATATTGTTTGATTGCTTCGGTATATTCGGAGCGAAAATGATAGTATTGCGCTCTTGTAAGTAAGGCCCCTTCATGCATTGAGTCGATTCGAAGTACATTTTCCAGATACTTTAGAGTAACAGGGTCACCTTTTTTATTGGTATAAAGTGCCAATTCCATGTAGGCACTTACATGATCGGCGTCTCTTGCCACTACTTTTTCAAAAATCTCGATAGCCTTAAGGCTGTCCCCGGTAAGTCGGAATACCTGCCCCTGTAAAAACATTCCTTCAGGATTTTCGGGTGCAATTTTATAAAGCATATCTATCGTATAAATACAGTCTTTGTACTGTTCTACAAGCATCTGCATTTCTGCAAGAATCAAATAGAGTTTTGCTTCCTGTGGAAAGCGACCAATAGCTTTTTGCAAAACTTTTATGGCATCATGAGAGTGGAAATTATCAAAATAGGCATTTCCCAACAATCTGTAATAATCAACTTTTGTACTGTCAAGCTGCAAGGCCTTTTCTGCATCAATTTCAGCTTCCTTCATCATTTCTTTTTCACTGAAGACAAGACTTCTTGCGGCGTAAAGTGCAGCGCTTTTAGGATTTTTGGCAATTTCAACCGTTAGTTTATCTATTTCAGGAATATTATAAATCTTAGCATCAGCAGCATTTTGGCTGTTTCCGCATGCTGCAAGTAATATTACACCCGCAAAAAAAAGAGTTAAGATCAAAAAGCGGTTCATATTTTAATCAGTTTATCTGTTTTATCTGTTGTATATTTGTAAAAGCTTTGCAAAAATAAGCTATTTTCGAAAAATCTGCACTGTTTCATTCTTTGTTATGCAAAAACTGCTTTTATTCTTCATCCTCTTCAATTTTTGTGCGGCTTTCGCTCAAAAAGTAGATGTATCAGAACCGGTAGATTTTGCAAGAGGGAGTAACCTGCGATTGATTGGGATGCAGGATGATAATTTCCTGGTACTCACAGAAGGGTTTTCACAAAATGAAATTACAGCTTTTAATGATTCTTTGATGATGATTTGGAAAAAAGAAATCAATTTTAAAAAAAAGCAGGTAGAAATTTTAAAAATTCTTAACAGTAAAGACTATTTCAGCATTATTTACGGATTTCATCAGAAAGGAAAAACCGAAATTAGGATCAAAAGAATCGGGCCCGATACATCAAATTTAGTAGATAGTCTTATCTACTCCTTTTCCTCAATTATCAGTTTTAATAATTTAGAAACAGCCGTTTCCGAAAACAAACAGCAATTAGTTTTATATAATTATAAGCAGGAAAATAAACTCGACTGGATTTCATACAATATCAAATCCTTCAAACTGAACAACAGCAGAGAAAAAGACATGAATGAATCTAATTTGAATATAAATTTTGAACAGCTGCTGATAAATAATGAAGGTGAAGTGCTGCTGCTGACCGAATTTAACAATAGCAGAAGAAAAAAAAATCAGCACCGAATAGAGCTTAATTATTTCAAAAATGATTCTGTTCTTATTTACACAATACCATTGAGTGGGTTTGTATCCATCTCTTCACTTTCAGTCTATGATGAACTTAACAGACAGTTGATTATTGGAGGTTTATATTCACAAAACTCAATACAGACCGAGGGCATTTTTTATGCAAGACACAATCTGAAGGACAGCGTTTTTTCGAAAACAATAGCATTTGAACAGGTACTTTTAAGAAGCATCACCGGAGAAAAAAAGAAAAAACTCTATGGGATTGATCATTTGGATATCAGAGATGTTATTTTGAGAAGAGATGGCGGTTTAATACTTATTACCGAACAGTTTGTTAATTACACCTATACGATCCAGGGCAATGCATACAGTGACTTGCCGCAAAGCAGACGCAACGACTATCTTTACGAAAACATTTTAGTCAGTTCCATTCATCCGGACGGAACAATACATTGGCAGGAAGTTTTATACAAAAATCAGAATTCGGAAGATGACGATGGCCGTTATTCCTCATTTTTTTTATTAAAAACACCCTCAAGTCTTCGTTTTATTTACAATGAAAACATCAGGTGGACTTCAAATATTTTCGAATACGATGTAAGCGCAAAAGGTGAATCCAAAAGGTTAAGATTATCGGAAGAAAATGATAAAGAAAATCCCGACATCATGCCTGAATTCAAAAAAGCTGTTCAAATTTCAGCTAATACCATGTTTGCCGCACATATTAGAAATAACAAAATAAAACTTGTTCGAATAAGTTATTAGTTTTACGCTTGAATAAGATGATTCGCACTTGTAATTTAATGAACAGAAAAACAATCAATGCTTAGGCTATTCCGTAATAATCAGTTCTATACTGCCATTTTGGTGTTTATTTATGCACTGCCATTTTTTATTTCAAAATTTGTTAACGACGATTTTTTGAAGGTTGAAAATGCAGTTGATTATACTTTTCTTTTAGCTTGGGTTCCCAACTTCAAATCACTCGGAACAGTTGCTGATTCCGTACTTTTGTTCGGAATACTGCTTATTCAGGCCTTTTGGCTAAACAGACTTATCAATGTCAATCGTCTTGGAAAAAGGGCTACATATTATGGTTCAGTGGCTTTTTTACTCTGTGCTTTTTCATTTCAGGGAAGCGACATTCTATCCCCTGCCCTTTTTGCGAACCTCAGTATTACCATTTCTTTGGTTCAGCTCTTCAGAGCTTACGAGAAAAAAAGCTCTGTAGCCGAAATATTCAATGCAGCTTTTTTTGCATCTTTGGGCGCACTTTTAAATCCGGCGGCAATTTGGTATCTGCCATTTATTGTAATTTCCTGGTTCATATTAAGGGCTTTCAATGCCAAAGAGTTGATTATTATATTATTGGGTTTAACAATTCCATATTACCTGCTCGGCACTTATATGTTTGCTTTCGGCAATTTATCGCTTTGGTGGAGCAATGATGTAATTGGAAGTTTTGGAAGAATGGCCTTTAATGTAAATGTAAACCCGTCTTTTTGGATCAGCCTTGGCAGTTGGGCACTTTTACTGTTGATCAGTATCTTGAATCTTAACACCTTAAAGCAAAAGACAACGATTCGGGAACAGAAATATATTGATGTATTATTTTGGCTGCTGATTTTTTCAGGTCTTTGTTGGATAGGACAAAAAAACTATGCTACTTCAGATTTTATTACCTTTGCACTGCCACTCAGTATTTTTATCAGTCTGAATCTTCAGTCATTTAAAAATGATCGCTTTGCTGAACTGTTGCATTTTTTATTATTGTCGGCTGCAATTTTTGCACAATATCAGTCCTATTTTTATCAGGGCATATAGATTTCAAAACTTTATAAAAGTTGTCAAATCTTATAGCCCAATTTTTATATTTTCATTAACCTTTGATTAACGCAATTAAACAAATCAGAGGTTTACATTTGTATTCAATACATGAAATGTAATTTTCTTTTTTAATTTTGCGACCAAATTAAATCCATCATATTAAGTAACACGATCTATGAGGTATTCCTTTTTAATTCCCGCTTTGCTCCTCAGCCTTTTTTGGAGTAATTTTGCCATGGCTCAGACACCTGTAAAATGGAGTTTTTCTGCCGAACATGTACAGGGCGATGAGTACGACCTCCTTTTCACAGCAAACATTGAAAGCGGTTGGTATGTTTACTCAATGTACCTACCAAGTGAGGATGGTCCGGTAGCAACAGCAATTACTTTGGAAAGCAAACATCAGAAATCTGTTGGCAAAGCTACTGAAAGCACCTCAAAACCCGAATACAAAAAATCGGGGCATGACGAGACTTTCGACATGACATTGACAAAGTACAAACACGATGCAACCTATGTTCAACGTGTAAAATGTACTGATTTGTCGAAACCTGTAACAGGATATTTAACATTCATGACCTGTAATGACGATCGTTGCCTCCCGCCTACAGATCCTGAATTCAGCATCGACCTAAGTAAAGTGGCCCGTACCGATAAAAGCGGTACTGACCCTGAAAAAAAAAAATGAAGTAAAACCGGACGATAAAAAGGAGAATGATACAGGAAACAAGGAGAATGATAAACTTGAACCTGTTCAATGGTCTTTCCGTACCGAGAAACTGAATGACAGCGAATATAACCTTATCTTTAGTGCTACTATCGACGAGGGTTGGCATATCTATAGCCAAAATATAAAAGGAAAAGGCCCGGTTCCTACCTCACTGACACTGGAAGCCAATTCCAAAATGGAACTGATTGGCAAAGCGGTTGAATCTACTTCCGCCCCGGCAAATCGCAGCGAAGGTATGGATATGACCTTCAATATGAAGCTGATCAAATTCAAAAAAGACTACACGCTAACCCAAAAAGTAAAACTGAGTGATACCACTCAGGCAATCAAAGGATTTGTAAATTTTATGTCCTGCGATAAAGACAAATGCCTGCCTCCGAAAGCCATCGACTTTGCCTTTTTTGAAAAAGAAGCGCCAAAAGCTGATGTAAAAGTAGCCGCCGGCATTGAACGCACAAAAATTAAAGAATCATTGGCAATTGCCATGAAAAGCGGCGATTGTGCAACCGATGCCCTGCAAAGTAATATGAGCCTTTGGATGATTTTCATCTTCGGCTTTTTAGGCGGACTTTTTGCATTGATGACACCCTGTGTTTTTCCAATGGTTCCGCTCACCGTTTCCTTCTTTACAAAACGCAGCAAAAGCAGAGCAGATGGCATTAAAAATGCCTTAATTTATGGTCTGTCCATCATTGTTATCTATGTTGTTTTGGGTATGTCCATCACCATTATTTTTGGTGACAACGCACTCAACTGGCTGTCAACTCACTGGATTCCAAACACTATTTTCTTTGTACTATTTGTAGCCTTTGCCATCTCATTCTTTGGCTATTACGATATCAAATTACCGTCATCCTGGTCGAATAATACCGACCGCGCTGCCGATCGTGGCGGGCTTATCGGTATATTCTTCATGGCCTTTACCCTCTCGCTCGTTTCTTTCTCCTGTACCGGTCCCATTATCGGAACATTGTTGGTTCAGGCGGCTGAAGGCGGTCGATTGGCTCCTGCCATCGGAATGTTCGGCTTTTCATTGGCCTTGGCCCTACCTTTCGGTTTATTCTCTGCCTTTCCCGGTTGGTTAAATCAATTGCCAAAATCTGGCGGTTGGATGAATACCATCAAAGTGGTTTTGGGTTTTGTTGAATTGGCCCTTGCCTTTAAATTTTTGTCAAAAGCCGATTTGACCATGCACTGGGGCGTACTAAAATATGAGTCCTATTTAGTGGTAACCGTGCTTTGTGCTCTGGGCATGGGTCTATACCTAATTGGGCTTATCCGCTTTCCGCATGATGACAAAGGTGTAAAAACCAGCATTGCAGGTTATGCCTCTGGTATTCTTTCCATTGCCTTGGCAGCCTATTTGTCAACCGGTTTCATGGTGAATGAAAAAACTAAAACCTATGCAACTCCGGGCATTTTGAGCGGTATTGCTCCACCGGCCTGTTATTCTTATTTCTGCCCCTGCGACTGTCCTGCAGGCATTCAGCAGTGTTTCCACGATTATGAAGAAGGTATGGCCTATGCCCGTTCTGTAAACAAACCTGTCATGGTAGATTTTACAGGACATGGTTGTGAAAACTGCCGTAAAATGGAAGACAATGTCTGGGTTAATGAAGATATCAATAAATACCTGAATGAGGATTTTGTACTCATCTCACTCTATGTGGATGACCGTACCAAGTTGGATTCAGTAGAAATTGCACCGGATGGCAGCAAAATCAGAAATGTGGGCAATAAATGGGCGGCATTTGAGCGCCTCAATTTTGCTCAACAGTCACAACCGCTTTATGTCCTGATGGCTCCTGACGAAACGGTACTGAATGCACCTCGAGGAAATACACCGGATGTTAAAGTTTATCGCGATTTCCTTCAGTGCGGATTGGATAATTACGAAAAGTGGAAAAAAGAAAAAAAATAAAAAGTTAAGGGCTGTCTGAATTGGATGGCCCTTTTCTTTAAAACCAATTTTTTAATTTTAATAAATCATTTTAATACTCAAAAATACAGTTATATGAAATATCTGCTCCCGATCTTTCTTATTTTCATAAAAATAAATCTGACAAGCGCTCAGGTTATAAACCCTGTAAAATGGGATATTTCCTTAAAACATCTGGAAGCAGAGAAATTTGAACTGATTATGACTGCAAACATTGAAAAAGACTGGTATGTCTATTCGATGTTTCTGCCGAGCGATGAAGGTCCTGTAGCAACATCAATTATGTTAGATTCACATTATCAATCTTTTGGCACTGCAACTGAGAAAAGTTCAAAATCTGACAATAGAATTGAAGGCTATGACGAAGTATTCGATATGCTGATTATTAAATACAAAAATGACTTAACAATAACTCAGTCAATTAGATGTCCTGATCCTTCAAAAGAACTTAAAGGAACTTTGACTTTCATGACCAGTGATAACGAGCGCTGCCTCCCTCCGGTGGATGTTGAATTTTCTTTTTATCCAAACAAAATTGCAAAATCAGAGAATGGCCGTATCGATAGTCTTATTAAAACCGATAATCCGGAAAAAGACCTAAACGCAAGTTTTGCTAATAATAAAATTAAAGAAAGTCTTGTTATTGCATTGAAATCAGAATGCAAACCCGGCTTGTACAAAAATAACAGCAACAGCAAACATATAAAATCCGATTGCAACAACTGTATCTGTCCCCCCGGAATTGAACTATGTTTCAATGATTATGACAAAGGCATGGCCTATGCCCGCTTGGTCAACAAACCGGTACTACTGGATTTTACGGGTTTCGGTTGTGAAAATAGCCGTAAAATGGAAGATAAAGTTTGGGTAAATGAAGATATCAAAAAATACCTGAACAATGATTTTGTACTGATTTCTCTTTATGTGGATGACCGTACAAAATTGGATTCTGTTGAAGTTACAGCTGATGGCACTAAAATCAGAAATCTGGGCAACAAATGGGCTGTTTTCCAAAAAACCAATTTCGACACGCAGTATCAGCCCTATTATGTCCTATTGTCACCTGAAGAAACTGTTCTCAATAAACCACGTGGATATACTGTAGATATATCAGTTTTCAGGGATTTTCTGCAGTGTGGATTGGATAATTTCGAAAAGCCGGGAAAAGTTAAAAAATAGAAAAACTTAGGGCGGTCTTTTTAGATGGCCCTTTTTTAATAAATCAATATCAAATGAGAATTAGAACCTGTTATCTGTACTTTATATTACTTTGTCTCTCAACAAATCTTTCAGCACAAGCTTCTGAAAGGGATTCACTTATTGCCACAGCAATTTATAATGACAAATTAAACAGTATAAACAGTGCTGCTGAACTTGACATCAGTCAGCGCTTATCCGTTATGAGTCTGAATGATTTATTGGACAAAAAAATCATCAGCCGTTACGAAATGGAAGGGCTTGCATTGCCCCTTGGTGTCCATAAAAAAGAAGGAAAAATTGATTTTGTGTTGGGCATGTACGATATGTGGATGTCAAAAGCCCGAAATGCACAAAAAAGCAAGTCAGGAAAAATTGAGGCTTCTTCGATGATCACTGCAATTGAAGCCATTGAAATGATGAAAAATATTAGCCCAAAAGGCCGTAATATCAGAGAATATCGCGACTCGGTGCTCGTAAAAGCCTGCAGCTCTATGTTAAAACTCCACACAGAAATGCTTGGTCTTTACAGTGCTGACCGAAAAACATTCATGGATATTATTGCTAAAAACATTTCTGCCAATATTCTACTGAGTTACAACATTCAGGAGATGCTCCCTCCTACTCACATGACCGCAAAAAGACAGATTGTGGATGTAAATCCTATCTTCAAAATTTATTATTTGGATAGGCTGCTACGCGAAGCAGGTTATGAATTCATCTGTTATTTTCCGGCAAGATACGATGCCCTGCATAGTTTAGGCCCATTTCAGTTTACCGATATTGCATTTAAAGACATCAAAGCCAATACGAGACTGATTGATAAATTTAAAAAATTCGGAAAAACAACGGATCTGAAAAACATTGATGACCATGCCTTTGCAGCTGCCATTTTTGCGTATAATAACTGGGAAAGACTGTCATATATCTTAAAATCGGAAGGCCTTTTGAAACAGTTCAATGATTTTTTTGAAGATGCTGAAAAAAATCCGGAAAAGAAAAGAATGCTTCGAATTTATATTGCCGGAGTAACCGCCTGCATGCACCACAATCCGCCCCAAACCTTCGATGCGGTTAAAAATTACCTTAAGGGCAGACATGATATGACTTTAATGCATCATTCCTGGATCAAAAAAGAAGACAGCAAACAGCTGTACAAATACTACAGAAGCGCAGCAGAGGCCTATCTGATTTTGAAGGTGTATGATAAGTTGTTTGAAGAGTAAAAAAACGGCTATTCCTTATTAAGACCAATCTGATTTTCAACGAATAAATTCAACAAGCGACTTATAGCAGACAATCTAACCTCTAAACCGAGGCTATACCCAGCACCAAGTATGATAATCTAACAAGTTAAAAATTTAAAACCAAATCGTCAAATTTCCTATTGCCCAAGTGCTCAAATTGGTGGATGAACCGTCCGGATTTTTAAAAGCATCATTCAGTGAATAAAACTGTCTTCCTTCAACTCTGAACATGGCATTATTAAAGAGTTTTACATTCAGACAAAGGCCCCCGCTCATCGTTTTGAAACCGGCAAGCGGGTTGTTGATATTCGCAATCTGTACCGCATCTTCATCATGAAAATATTCCAATCTGCCCGATAAGGAGATTTTCTTGGTAAAGCTGTAACGCCCTATTATGTTGGCCTGACCCCAGAAATGACTGCTTCTGTTTCCGAAAAGCAGCCGTTGTTGAGCGCCAATATAGGCACAGGCTGTCATTGAAAATTTACCGTCAGGATTGTGAATCCAATAAATATCTGTAAAATAACGCATTCTATTTTCCGGAGCAACTGTACTGCGTTCATCGCCAATATAAATATCCCAATTTATCAGATTTTTATCATTTGGACGAAATTCTACCTGTGTCCCCAGTGATTTCCCTTTATTTTGGTCCTGAATCTGTTGCCAGCCATTCAGCAAATAAACATAGAGATTCCATTTCTTATGGAGCGGCATAGAAATTTTTGCCCCGGCCAAATAATATGGCACATATTCGGGTGCCAGACTTCGGGTGTACATAAGGTGGTCGCGGCTTACGCAACTTTCATTAGTATAAGGAGATCCAAAAATTCCAAAATCAAACCAAATCTCTTTCTTTTTAAAGAGCTTAATTCCCGCATTGGCTTCCACCAAATACTTCAGTGCACCGGGTTCTGCTGCATAATTTGCATTGATATAGGACCCGAATCCGGGAGCCAATCTCGCACGAAGGCGCTCATGGGTGTAGCGTAAGTCTATGAAAGCCAGATTTATATTGGCCTCATTGTGCCTGTGCATGGAAACAAAATAAGGAACATTTCCATCATCGGGTTCATTAAAATTATACCCGTAGTAGGCATCTATATATCCGCCAATGCTGATATTTCCCAATTTATTTCCGGAGAGAGTATCAGTTATACCGCTATTGACGACCTGAGTTTTGCCAACTCTTACCATTAAAAACAGCAAAATCACAATTATATATGCTTTCATTATTTCTGTGTTATCTTTACACAAAAGTAGTAAATTGATTCTTAACCACCCAAATTGAATCATATAAGTGATTTTTTTTAACTTTGCATCTATGACTTGAATGCTGCCTTTTAAAATCACTTTCTGGATTTTAGTTGAGTAAAAAAGTAATTTCTTTCATATAATATTCATCATAAATATTTTACTGAAAAATAGAAAGGTAACCCAGATTCATAAATATCAGGACTCTAATTTTCAAAATCGATTTGCGGAGTTTATCCCGTTCAGTTTTTAAATTAACAATATGTCTTTCAAATCTTTCCTCGTCAAACAAGCTGCAAAGGTTGTCACCAAAACCATTCAGAAACAGGCAGAAAAAGCTGTTGAATATCAGAAAAAAATCATGCACATGCTCATTAAAGAGGGTAAAAACACTGTTTTTGGACATGATCATGGCTTTGAAAAAATCAAAGACTACAACAGTTTTAAAGCACAGGTTCCAATTGCTGATTATGAAGACTTTAAGGGTTATATAGAAAGGATTAACGCCGGTGAAATGAATGTCCTCTGGAAGGGCCGACCAAAATATTATGCAAAAACTTCCGGCACTACTTCCGGTACAAAATATATTCCGCTAACCAAAGAAAGCATTCCCAATCATTTTGGTACAGCCCGCAATGCCATTTTCAATTACATGTCAAGCACCGGCAACGCAGATTTTTTGGATGGAAAGATGATTTTCCTTTCAGGCAGTCCCGAAATGGATACCAAAGATGATATTATGGTCGGCCGTCTGTCAGGTATTTCAAATCACATGATCCCCCGTTGGCTGAAAAGCAATCAGTTGCCAAGTTATGAGACCAACTGCATTGAAGATTGGGAACAGAAATTGGACAAGATTGTAGCAGAAACCATAAAGGCAGACATGCGGCTTATTTCAGGCATTCCGCCTTGGGTACAAATGTATTATGA
>CAINVS010000353.1 GCA_903854205.1 uncultured Bacteroidota bacterium
AGCAAGAACATGTTGAATCTAAACTCGAATTACAAATTGGTCCCAACAAATGCAGATGGATCAATTAATGTAAAATTGTCAGATGAGCAGTTGGATAAAATAATTCCAAAAAATGGGGATGGCAGTATAAATGTAAAATTCTCACCAAACTCTGTTATGGATGTAAATATTGCAGAAGTCGGAGGTTATAATTGTTATAGTAAGCTACCTGTTGTAATCAAAGAAAATGAAGATAAGTAAAACCAACCAAAGCTTCTCTAAGACCCAAAAGCACCACCGACTAATACAAGAAACTAAACTATGGCCTTTAACGAAAATACAAGAGTAAAAATCCCGGATATTCTGCATCTGACTAGACTGGGCTATCAATAGATTCAACTTACGTTACCATTGATAAAGTCACGGATATAAATAAAGTTGTTCAAAAAACTAACGGAATTATAAGAAACAATGGCCAAACAGAAGAAAGAAACCGACAACGGAGGTTCGCAAACACCTTTGAAAAACAAAACAAAGCGTGAGCAAATAAAAGAAAAAGCAATTGAAGTTACCCTTTGGGAAGCTGCCAATAAACTAAGAGGAAGCGTTGAGCCAGCCGAATATAAACACGTTGTGCTAGGACTGATTTTCTTAAAGTTTGCCAGCGATAAGTTTGAAGATCACCGAGCCAAACTGATTGCCGAAGGCAAAGAGAAATACATCGAAATGGCGGAGTTCTACAATATGAACAATGTGTTTTTCCTGGAGGAAAGCAGCCGTTGGAGTTATCTGATAAAAAGAGCCAAACAAAACGACATTGCATTGCTCATTGATACTGCCTTGCACACCATTGAGAAAAACAACAAAGCATTGAAAGGTGCATTGCCCGATAATTATTTCTCACGTTTGGGTTTAGATGTAACCAAACTGGCTTCTTTACTTGACACCATTAACGATATTGATACTACCAAAGACCCAAAACAAGATGTTGTTGGAAAAGTGTATGAATACTTTCTTTCAAAATTTGCATTGGCTGAAGGAAAAGGCAAAGGAGAATTTTACACGCCTAAAAGCATTGTAAACCTGATTGCCGAAATGATAGAACCTTACAAGGGAATTATCTATGACCCTGCTTGTGGTTCGGGTGGAATGTTTGTTCAATCTATCAAATTTATTGAAGCACATAATGGCAACAATAAAGAAATTTCTATTTACGGACAAGAATACACCAACACTACTTACAAACTGGCAAAGATGAATCTTGCCATACGAGGCATTAGTGGAAACTTAGGCGAAAAAGCTGCCGACACTTTTGCAGACGACCAACACAAAGACCTGAAAGCTGATTACATCATGGCAAACCCGCCTTTTAACCAAAAAGATTGGCGAGCCGAAAACGAATTGAAAGACGACCCACGTTGGAGAGGTTATGATGTGCCACCTAAAAGCAATGCCAATTATGCTTGGATTTTAAATATGGTTTCTAAACTTTCCGACAATGGCATTGCTGGTTTTATATTGGCAAACGGTGCTTTGAGTGGCGGTGGCGAAGAATATAAAATACGCAGAAAGCTGATTGAAAATAATATGGTTGAAGCCATTTTGGTATTGCCCCGAAACCTATTCTATACAACTGACATAAGTGTTACGCTTTGGATTGTAAACAAAAACAAAAAAGCACAGACCAAAAAAATTGGTGACGAAACCCGCAACTTCCGTGATCGTGAAAAAGAAATCTTGTTTATGGATTTGCGTCAATTGGGCGAACCTTTTGAAAAGAAATACACACAGTTTTCTGATTCAGATATTCAAAGGGTAACAAGCACTTACCACGAATGGCAAACCAACGAAATTGAAAACATTCCTGAGTTTTGCTATTCCGCTTCGCTTGAAGAAGTAGCCAAAAAAGATTTTTCATTGGTGCCGAGTAAATATATTGAGTTTGTAAACCGAGATGAGAACATTGACTTTGACGAAAAAATGCAAACGCTAAAAGGCGAATTTGCCGACTTGTTAAAAGCTGAAGCCTCCAGTAAAAATGATTTACTAAGCGTGTTTAAAGAATTGGGGTATGAAATCAAATTATAAACCTTTAGGCAAATATATTCAGCCTGTTGTTGGGCGAAATAATGATTTAGGCGATTTGCCATTAATGGGTTTGAGTATTCAAAAAAAGTTTATTCCTTCTATTGCAAATACAATAGGAACTGATATGTCAACATACAGAACCATTTACAAAAATCAATTTGCTTTTGGTCCTGTTACTTCAAGGAATGGCGATAAAATTACCATTGCATTGTTCAATGATTATGATAAAGCTTTAATTTCTCAGGCTTACATTCCTTTTGAAGTAAAAGACAACAACGAACTGGATACTGAATATTTAATGATGTGGTTTCGCAGACCTGAGTTTGATAGGTATGCAAGATTTAAAAGCCACGGAAGTGCAAGAGAAATTTTTGATTGGGACGAAATGTGCAATACTCTTTTACCCATCCCCTCAATCACCAAACAAAAAGAAATAGTAAAAGAATACAACGTCATCCAAAACCGAATTGCCCTTAACAAACAATTGATACAAAAACTCGAAGAAACTGCACAGGCTATTTATAAGCAATGGTTTGTGGACTTTGAATTTCCTGATGAAAACGGTAAGCCCTACAAGAGTAATGGCGGGGAAATGGTTTGGAATGAGGAATTGCAAAAGGAAATTCCGTTGGGGTGGGAAGTTGAGCAGTTAGGTAATCTAATCGAGAGTTTTTCTAAAACACATTCCTTTAAAAAAGATAAGTTGATTTTCTTCAACACTTCGGATATTTTAGATGGAGAATTTTTGCATAGTGACTATATGGATATTTACAAAATGCCAGGTCAAGCAAAAAAGCAAATAAGGAAAGAGGATATATTATTCAGTGAAATAAGACCAAATAATAAACGATATTCAATTGTAAGAATTGAAGCTAATGATTACATAGTTTCTACTAAATTAATGGTTTTGAGAAAGAAAATTGAAACATTCACAACATATAGACTTTATCAATTTTTGACAGAAGAATCATTCATAACCGAATTACAACAAACAGCAGAAGGAAGGTCAGGAACATTTCCTCAAATTACTTTTGAAGAAGATTTACAACAAAAACCATTTTTGATTGCTGATAAAAGAATTGAACAACTTTGGAATAGCTATTTAAACTGTTCTTATAATATGATATTTTCAAAAAAAGATGAAAACAAAAAACTTATTGAAATGAAAGATTTGCTTCTTTCCAAATTAGCGACAATAGAAAATTAGAAATGGAAATAGTTAAAGTACCTTACCAACAATTAATAACCCAAATAGGCAGTTTGCTGCAAAGCGGCAGGCAGCAAGCCGCACAGGCTGTAAATACTATTTTGGTACAAACCTATTGGCATATTGGGCAGCATATTGTAGAATTTGAGCAAAAAGGAAATCAACGAGCTGAGTATGGCACACAACTTTTCGAAAGGCTTTCAAAAGACCTTACAACTGCTTACGGCAAAGGGTTTAGTAGGTCTAACTTGCTGTATATGCGTAAGTTATACCAATGTTTCCCAATAAGTGAGACACTGTCTCACTTATTGACTTGGAGCCATTATTTTGAGATATTAAAAGCCGATAACCCTTTAGAAATAAGCTTTTACAGCAAACAATGCGAACACGAAAAATGGAGTGTAAGAGATTTGAAGCGTCAAATGAAAACTTCTTTATTTGAGCGATTGGCACTAAGTAAAGACAAAGAAGGTGTTTTAAAATTAGCCAACGAAGGGCACTTGGTAGAAACTGCTGACGATTTAATAAAAGACCCTTTTGTGCTAGATTTTTTAAATATACCCGAGCAATATCAATATTTGGAAAGCGAACTCGAAGAAAGAATAATCTCCAATTTGCAGCAATTTATTATGGAAATGGGCAAAGGTTTTGCATTTATAGGTAGGCAATACCGTATGAGTATTGGAGGTAAACATTTTTATTTAGACCTGCTGTTTTATCACCGAATATTAAAATGTTTTGTGTTAGTAGATTTGAAACGAGGTGAAATAGACCATCTTGACGTAGGGCAAATGAATCTCTATCTCAACTATTTCAAAAAAGAAGAAGCTACCGAAGGCGACAACGAACCTATTGGTATAATATTAGGTGCAAAAAAAAACCATATTTTGGTTGAATATGCGACCGATAGTATTACCAACAAGGTACTGTTGAGTAAGTACCAATTGTATTTGCCCGATAAACAACTATTGCAAAATGCGTTGAATAAACTATTAGAAGATTGAGCCAAAAGACCCAGAAAGCGAATCAAAAAAATTCAGTTTGTATGTGCCTTATTGGGCTTAAGTTTATTTAACTAGAAAACGGAAAAAGAGATGAAAGTATTGAAAATCAGTCACTTTATATTTAACCGGAAGCCCAAAAACAATCCGTGCATCTTATTTGTAAACAAATTAAAAATAGCTCCTAAAGCATTCATATTCAGTGATTTTTTATTTAACTCGAATTCGGAAAGTAATTTTAACCTTCTTAAAATGGCCTATTAAATGAAATTTACAGAAGAAAAATTAGAAAAGGCTTTTACAGAATTATTAGAAAAAGAAGGCTTTCCCCACCACTTGGGCATTACGATAACCCGTAAGCCTGAAGAAGTATTGATAGAAGAAGATTTACAAACATTTCTATTAACGCAATATGCCGGGCAAGGTATTACGCTAAACGAAACCAAATCTATTATTCTTCAACTCAAATCCCTTTCCGCATCTGACCTTTATGAAAGCAACAAAACATTTATAAAAATGCTTTCAGACGGTTTTATTCTCAAACGGGAAGACCGCAATCAAAAGGACATTTACATTCAATTGATAGATTATAGCGGATTACATAAACAGAAACAACCAGAAGCAGACCTGTTAATTTCAATAGCCGCAGAACCCGAAGAAGTTTATGCCCCTGACAATAACATATACAAGTTTGTAAACCAATTAGAAATTGTTGGTTCAGAAAAACGTATTCCTGACGGTATAGTTTATATCAATGGTTTGCCTTTGGTGGTGTTTGAGTTTAAATCAGCCATTCGTGAAGAAGCCACCATTTATGATGCTTTCAGACAATTAACAGTTCGTTACCGCAGAGACATTCCCGAACTGTTTAAATACAATGCCTTTTGCGTGATTAGCGATGGCGTGAATAGCAAATCAGGCTCTGCATTTGGTCGCTATGAAATGTATTATGGCTGGCGCAGAGTGGCAGGTTTGGCCAAAGATGTGGATGGTATAGACAGTATGTTTACACTCATACAGGGAATGTTTCATAAAAATCGTTTGCGGGATATTATCCGCAATTTTATTTACATACCTGATACTTCCAAAAAGAATGAAAAGATAGTTTGTCGCTATCCGCAATACTATGCGGCAAGAGCATTGTATGAAAATATCAAAAAAGCCCAGAAGCCAGAAGGAAACGGAAAAGGCGGGACCTATTTTGGTGCCACAGGCTGCGGCAAAAGTTTCACTATGCTATACCTTACAAGGTTGTTGATGAAAAGTGAACACTTTGAAAGCCCAACCATTGTTCTTATTACCGACCGAACGGATTTAGACGACCAACTTTCGGGACAATTTACCAATGCCAAAAACTTTATTGGTGACAATACTGTGGTATGTGTGGAGAGCAGAGCCAACCTGAGAGAATTACTTCAAGGCAGACAAAGCGGTGGCGTATTTTTAACCACAATTCACAAGTTTACAGAAGATACAGAATTACTCACAGACAGAACAAACGTAATTTGTATTTCAGACGAAGCACACAGAAGTCAGCTAAACCTTGACCAAAAAGTAAGAGTTACAGAAAAAGGCGTTACCAAAACTTATGGCTTTGCAAAGTATTTACACGATTCCTTACCCAATGCCACTTTTGTTGGTTTCACCGGAACCCCAATTGATGCAACGCTTGATGTGTTTGGCAAAGTGGTGGATGCCTACACCATGACAGAGTCGGTGAAAGATGAAATCACCGTTAGAATTGTCTATGAGGGCAGAGCCGCCAGAGTAGCATTGAACAATGGCGAATTAGAAAAGATAGAAAAGTATTATGAAGAAGCAGCTGCAGCAGGAGCCAACGATTATCAGATAGAACAAAGCAAGGAAGAAACCACCAGTATGAACGCCATTCTGGGTGATCCAAAACGCTTATTGGCATTAGCAGATGATTTTGTAAAACATTACGAAAACAGAATTTCGGAAGGTGCAACTGTAAAAGGCAAAGCCATGTTTGTATGCAGTAGCCGCGAAATTGCTTATGAATTTTATAAAAATGTTATTGCCCTGCGCCCGGAATGGAACGAAATAAAAGCTTCAGCTGACGAAGATATAAGCGAAGAAGAGCAAAAGAAAATAAAGCCGATGGAACGCATCAAAATGATAATGACCAGAGGCAAAGACGATGATGAAACGCTTTACAAACTGCTCGGCACCGCTGAGTACCGGAAAACATTAGATGCTGAGTTTAAAAACGAAAAGTCAAATTTCAAAATTGCCATTGTAGTTGATATGTGGCTGACTGGTTTTGATGTGCCTTTCCTGGATAGCATTTATATTGACAAGCCCATACAGCAACACAACTTGATTCAAACCATTTCTCGTGTAAACCGCAAGTTTGAAGGAAAGAACAAAGGCTTGGTTGTAGATTATATCGGCATCAAAAAGCAAATGAATTTGGCATTAGCCAAATATAATAAAGGCGATCAGGATAATTTTGAAGACATTGCAGAATCACTGATCATTGTCCGCAACCATTTAGACTTGTTGGCTAAACTCTTTCACAAATTCGACAACAGCAAGTATTTCAACGGAACCACCATTGAGCAGCTCAATACCTTGAATTTAGCCGCAGAATTTGCGCAGCAAACTAAAGAGTTTGAAACGCGATTTATGGGGTTGTTCAAACGCCTAAAGGCCGCATATGATATTTGTGCAGGTAGCGAAAGTTTGACTCAAACTGAAAGAGATTATACCCATTTTTATATGGCGGTACGTTCCATAGTTTTCAAACTGACCAAAGGCGATGCACCCGACACAGCTCAGATGAATGCCCGGGTTCGTGAAATGATTAAAGATGCCCTGCAAAGCGATGGTGTTGAAGAGATTTTCAAACTAGGAAATGAAGAAGAAAGCGAACAGGATTTATTTGATGAAGATTATTTAGCAAAGATTGATAAGATCAAAATGCCGAATACCAAAATCAAATTATTGCAGCAACTCCTGGCAAAAGTCATTGTTGAAATAAAGAAAGTAAACAAAGTAAAAGGCATCGACTTTACAAAAAAAATGCAGGTTCTTGTAGAACGCTACAACCAGCGTGATGAAGCCGATATTCTTCGAAGTGAAGTCTATGAAGAAATGGCCGAGCAACTCACCAATTTAATTTGGGAAGTCCACAAAGAATTTTCAGCAGGTGATAACTTAGGAATTGATTTTAAAGAAAAGGCCTTTTACGACATTCTAAAAGAATTGTGCGTGAAATATGACTTTAAATATCCGGAGGACAAACTTATTGACCTTGCCAAAGCAGTCAAGGACTTGGTTGAAGGCCAAGCTAAATTCCCCGATTGGAACAAAAGAGACGACATAAAAGCCGCCTTGAAAGTTGGTCTTATTCTCTTGCTAGATGAGTATGGTTATCCACCGGTAGAGAGAGACGAAGTTTATGTTGAGATATTTGAGCAGGCGGAGAACTATAAGAAGAATCAACCGAATAATTAACTAAAGGGCAGCCCACCTCGGACTGCCTTTTCCTTTTAAAACGGTACACCACTTCTTTTTTCATCCTCATAGTCCACTGCTGACTCCTGCAGTAACTTATTTTTTATCTCATTGGACATGTTATTCCTGTCAAAATCGTTCAGTTCC
>CAINVS010000354.1 GCA_903854205.1 uncultured Bacteroidota bacterium
AGATTTTGGGTTAAAATCTTGCCCCAATACAATTAATATTCCTGCTAAAAACGGCCTGTCTTTGTTGAATTGTTTGCTTTTTCATAACTTTACTGCAACTTTTTCTTCAAAATAATATATTTGAACTCTATTTCACAAATTCATTACTTATGAATATCAATATTTTATCTACATTTATAATTGTTTTATACTTATTTAGCAGCTGTGGCTCAGATAACAACAACAGTGTAAAAAACATAGAGGCCATAAAGGCTTCCGGAGGCTGTTACAACACTTCCAATGAAAAAATTATTGAAATGGTAAATGTAGTGTTTGACGAAAAAGGCGTAACCGGTACAGGAAAAAGAAGCTATCTCTTATACAGTGAAAGCTTTGACTTAAACATAAGCGGTAAAATAAATAAGGGAGGCAGCTACGATGTCGCAATAACAGCCAACTCAACAATGGAGGGCCGCGAGAAAGTAAGCGAAACCACTTATGAAACCTGGGTTATAAAAGAAAAGACCCTTGAAGTTAATAACAGAAACTCTTCACATTATATTGGAAACCTCACCTATATCAAAGTCAATTGCGAAGGATCTACCAAAAAAGACAGCGCACTTTACGATGCATTTTTGGGCTTTCACGAAGGCTATGCAGCGGTGATCAAAAACGGGAAATGGGGCATTGTCAATAAAAATTGGGAACAAGTAATTCCCTGTAACTATTATGAACTGGGCAACGTTTCTGAAGGCGCTGTAAAATTTTACAACGAAAACTTAGGCAGATATGGAATTTTGGATGTGGCCGAGAACAAAGTTCTTGTTGAAGCCAAATATACTCATGTCACAAGTTTCAGCGAAGGTTTTGCAGCCGCGCTTGATGATGCAAGCGGAAAATGGGCCATCATAAACCGTAAAGGCGAAATGGTTGTCCAACCAACTTATTGGTCTGTGAGTTTCTACCCTCAGAACCCTTACCTGATGTTTTTCAATGAGGGTATGGCCAATGTGGCTATTGGGGATGCAAAATGGGGATTCATCAATACAAAACTGGAAAATGTAATACCCTTTCAATTTATCTTTGCCGAACCATTCAAAGATGGCATGGCTAAGGTTAATAAAAATGGTCATGACTGGTATTATATAGACAAAACGGGTAAATGTGTTAAAGATTGCAAGTAAAAAACGCTCTAATCTTAATTAACATCTTTATCGTAACAAAAAATCCTGAAGAATCTTTCTTCAGGATTTTTTGTTATATTTTTTTCAGCACAGAAATCGCATAATCTATATGCCTGTCATCCACATCTAAATGTGTGACAAATCTTATAAGTTGAGGGCCAAAAGGAACAGCTTTAACGCCCATTTCAGACAGATTTTTAAGAAAATCGGGAATATTGATGGAAGCATTCAGTCGGGCAATTACAATATTAGTCTCCACCGGAAAAACTTCCTCAATATAATGCAGTTCAGAAAGTGCAGCACCCAAAATACGGGCTCTGCTGTGATCTTCAGCCAACCGGTCGATATGATGATCCAAGGCATAAATACCTGCTGCTGCCAAATAACCTGCTTGTCTCATACCGCCGCCAAAGAGCTTTCTAAGTCGTTTGGCTCTGCGTATAAATCCTGTTTCTCCCAAAAGCAAAGAGCCGACAGGAGCACCCAAACCCTTTGACAGACAAATAGAGATGGAATTAAACTCCGCCCCTATTTCTATTGGGCTATAGCCTTTTGCTACAGCAGCATTGAAGATCCGCGCACCGTCCAGATGCAGTTTCAACCCCTTTTCCCTGCAGGTTTTTCCAATTGCCTGCATCCTCTCCAATTCATAGCAGGATCCGCCTCCTTTATTACAGGTATTTTCCAACACGACCAATTCTGTAATGGGTTTATGCAGATCTGTTTCAGGATTGATACGGGCAAGAATATCTTCCGGAGTTATGATTCCCAACGGAGAAGCTGTAAGACTAACCGAAAGACCGGAATGGAAAGCAATGCCGCCCACTTCGTAAAGATAAACATGAGAGAGCTGATCGCAAATCAGTTCACCGGGCGATGAAGTATGTGCCTTTATGGCTATTTGATTGGCCATTGTTCCACTGGGACAAAACAGGGCAGCTTCTTTGCCGAAAAGCACTGCTGCCTTTAGCTCAAGTGCAGTTATACTGGGGTCTTCTCCAAAAACATCATCGCCTACTTCTGCTGAAAACATTGCCTGAAGCATTGCTGGTGTTGGTTTTGTTAAAGTATCTGAACGAAAATCTGAGATCATAAACAATAGCCGTTTTTGGTTAAATAATTAGTAAAGTTAGTACTTTTGCTTTTATTCAATGTTATAGTACCGCAGGTTTTAGTTTAACTTTTCATAGCTGCTTTCCAATCATCAATATTATATGAATCCTCACTTAGGCATTAATTCCCGTTTCAACAAAAACAGTTCACTCCTAATCTGCGGAATTGTTTATCTGATTACTTTTATTGGTTCCTATCTTTGTTTAGCTCTTTTCGAGGAACTGGGGCAAATATACAGTGTGCTTATTGTTGATATTATTGCAACTGTTTTCATATTTTTGGTTGGAATCGTTTTCAGAAATGCCAGTCTATACGATGCTTATTGGAGTGTTGCACCTGTTCCAATTGCCCTCTATTGGTGGAGTTTGAGCGGTTTTGACATGGAAGATGGCCGAAAAATCCTGGCATTTTTGGCACTGTTGCTTTGGGCTGTCAGACTAACCCTTAATTGGATTCGCGGTTGGATTGGGCTCACGCATGAGGATTGGCGATATGGTATGCTTCGTCAAAAAACCGGTATATTTTATCCATTGGTAAATCTTGCCGGGATTCACATTTTCCCTACCCTCATGGTTTTTCTGGGCTGCCTGCCGCTCTATTTTATATTGAGTACTGAAAACGAAATCCCTTTGGGATGGATGGATTATCTTGGTTTTTCAGTATCAATAATCGGGATATTGATGGAATTGACAGCAGATGAGCAGCTTCGTACATTCAAAAAGAAAAATGCAGACAATCCGCTGGCTTTTATCGATTCAGGAATCTGGTACTTTTCAAGACATCCGAACTATTTTGGAGAAATTCTTTTTTGGACAGGACTTTTCTTTTTGGCTATATCTTCAGACAATAGTATCTATTGGACTGCAGCCGGCTTTATGGCCATGTATGCCATGTTCCGTTTTATAAGTATTCCTATGATGGATGAGCGCATGCTCAAAAAACGCCCTAAATATGCAGCGATAATGAATACGGTTTCTCAGCTGGTGCCCTGGTTCAGACTACGTTAATCAGATTAAGTTTAATTGTTTTCTGTGCATTTTATTCAGCAAACTGTCATCTAAAATTACTTTTTTTGCGACTAAACATTTATTTCTAAATATTTTCAGTCATAGATCATCCCTTTAAAATTATAAATAATTATATTTATTAAACAAAACTAAATATCCTATGAAAAATCTGTACTTCTTAACAATAATGCTGCTTTCAATGTCTGCTAATTGTCAAAATCTTTTTGAAATGAGCAGCGTTCAGGACATAAGAATTATATTTTCAAGAAATGACTGGGACTTTCTGCTAGATTCTATGGCACAGGCCGGAGATGATTATTCCGTTGCAAGTTCCGTGACAATCAATGGTACAACGTTTAACAATGTTGGTGTAAAATATAAAGGCAATAGTACTTACAATCCGAATAATCTAAAAAATCCATTAGCCGTAAAACTTGACTACATTCAAAATCAGGACTTCCAAGGCTATACCAGTATCAAGCTGAACAATGCATTTAAAGATCCGAGCTTTGTGCGTGAAGTGATGGGTTATGAAATTGCCAGAAAATATATGCCTTCTGTTGAGTCCAACTATGCCAATGTATTTATTAACGGCAATCTGCATGGGCTTTATACCAATGTTCAAGATCTAAATAAAACCTTTCTCAGTAATAATTTTGCCGGCAAAAACGGAGTATTTTTCAAATGTGACCCTATTGTGGGCATGCCTCCCACAGCCGGCTGTAATCCAGGTGGCAGTACTTTGGAATATCTTGGCGCAGATACTGCCTGTTTTTACAGTAAATATGAAAACCAAAATACAACGGGGTGGACAGAGCTAAAAAATCTCACCAATACATTAAACAATAATGTCGCTGCAATAGAATCAATCCTTTACGTTGACCGTGCCCTATGGATGCTGGCTTATAACAATCTCTTCTGTAATTTTGACAGCTACACCGGTTCCGGACATAACTACTATGTCTACCGCGATGAAAACATGCAATTCAGTACTTTGCTTTGGGATTTAAATGAAACTTTCGGAAATTTCTTAAATGGCGGACAGGGCAACCTCAATCTGGCACAGCTTCAGACTTTGACTCCACTTCACAATAGCACACAGATAAACAGACCCCTGCTTTATCGCCTGCTTGCTATGCCGAGATACAAAAAGAGTTATATTGCACATCTCCGCACTATGCTTGCCGAAAATGTAAGCAATGCCTGGTATCTTACTCGGGGTCAGGAATTGCAGACACTGATAAACAGTTATGTAAGTGCCGATCCGAACAAATTGTACACATATCAGCAGTTCCAACAAAATCTAAATACTTCATTTGGAAGCATGTGGGGCCTCAGTGCACTGATGGAGCCGAGAGATTCCTTCTTACTTCAGCATCAGGAACTTACTTATGTTCCACCGACTATTTCAAATATTCAGGCACCTACTGCCCCACTCAGCGGTACATCTGTAACCATTACTGCCACAGTGAGTACTACCAATTATGTGAGACTCAGACACCGTGCGGCTTTGTATGAAATTTTCATGGATGAACCCATGTTTGATGATGGTGCACATGGCGACGGAGCTGCTTCAGACGGCGTTTATGGCGCTTTTTTAGTAATGGATTCTCCACAAAAACAATACTACATCTATGCTGAAAATGCCAATGCTGCAATGTTTTCACCTGTAAGAGCGGAATATGAATTTTATTCTTTACAGGCTGCAACAACAGTGAATTCCGGAGACCTTGTTATCAATGAGTTTATGGCTGCAGACAGCACGGCAATTGCCGATCAGAACGGAGAATTTGATGACTGGATAGAAATTTATAACAATACGGCTCTGCCAATTTCATTGAATGGCTTTTATTTGTCAGACAACTTCGGCAATCCTCAAAAATGGCAATTTCCTGATACAACTATTGCCGCAAACGGATATATGATTGTCTGGGCCGACAATGACAGTTTCCAAAGTGGTCTTCACGCCTATTTCAAACTATCCGCTAGCGGTGAGGAGATTATGTTATCTGCCAATAACGGCACTGTACTTGATTCTGTTACTTACGGCGCACAGCTCACAGATGTTTCTCTAAGCCGCATCCCTAATGGCACAGGTGCTTTTACAGCAACAGCAGCCTATACTTTCAGCGCCAATAATGACAATACCGCAGTTGACAATTTGGATAAAAATCTAACATGGTCTTTGAGACTTTATCCTAATCCCAACAGCAGCGGTCTTCAGTTTTTGGAATTACAGTCTGCAGATTTCGGTGATTTTCAATATGAAGTATTTGACAATCTCGGTCGCAGCCTTTTTCAAAAACAGCTGAGCAATGTCCAGGGACAATATTTGGAACAGTTTTCTACTGCCAATTGGGCTGCAGGAAGTTATTTTGTTCGGGTGATCGCAGGTAAAGATAGCCGTGTCTTAAAATTGCAGTTAAACTAATTATTTTGGTTTACCCATAAAAAATCCCTACTGCCAATTTCGACAGTAGGGATTTTTCAATATTGAAACAGTGCTTACATTTTTCTTTTCTGCATCATATAATTTGTAGCTTTTGACATTTTCTGTGCCATACGGAAGTCATCGCTCTCCATCATATCCATATTTGGAATATTAATAAGGTAATCATTCATCTGTTTCAGCTGATTTGACAGGCGTTCAGAGCTAGGGAACATTTCTACATAAGCTTTGAGATAGGCAATTGCTTTTTCCAGTTTACTTTTGGCCTCTGTCAAATTTCTGCTGTCTGCCAAAGCCATAACTTCCTGGAACATATCATTCGAAGTAAAGAACACTGCGTTTTCAACAGTTTCTTTATCCATTGCCGCTTCGTATAATGCTCTATCGGAAGTAGGAATCAATGTCAGATTTTCAGTCAGGGAAATTTTGGAAAGGGTTTCTACCACATCATCATATTTCAGACTTACTTTAAAATTGTTTGACAGCGTTATCGGACTTGTCACTTTAAATTTAACAACAATTGCTTTTTCTTCTTCAGAGAAAACATCATTGAAATTAATAGTAAGCTTATTTCCTTGTTGCTGAAAAAGATAGCCATAGACTTTGTCCACCTGAACGAAAGCCTCCGGAAATTCAATTTCCAAAGCTGTATTTTGTGCTACTACAGAAAGCAGACCCTGCAACTCTTTGGCAAAAATCTGTGGTATCTGATCGGGCATTTCAATAAAATAGTAGTTTGCTCCACCATGTTCAGAGAGATGCATCATGAGTTCCTCATTAAAATCAGCACCTACCCCAAAGGTAGAAAGACCGATTTTATTTTCCTGAAATTGACGTCGTGCAATTTCTTTGAGTTGTGTAGGATCTGATATTCCCACATTGGCCAATCCGTCGGAAAGCAGCAGCACACGATTTACAAATCCGCTTTTTTGGGTTGTTTTTACTTCGTTGTAACCTTCAAGCATACCGCCGCTGAGGTTGGTCATACCACCTGATACGATTGCTTTTACTTTTCGAAGGAGTGCTTCTTTATTGGTAACTAAGGCTGAATGACTGACTACATTTACCGTATCATCATATTGGATGATAGATAGATAATCGCCTGAATTAAGATTTTGAATAACAAATTCTACAGCCTTTTTAACATAGTTGAGTTTGTCACCTTCCATTGAACCGCTTCGATCAATTACCAAACTGATGTTTAATGGGATGCGTTCATTTTTGGACTCTACTTTTGACGCCTTCAATTCGGCATAGAGATAAATTTCATTTTTGTTGGAACCCTGTAGAAAATAAGGGTTATCGAGTCGGGTATTGAGTTTTAGTAAGCTCATATGCAATACAGATTAAGTTAGGGGAAAAAATAAAGAACCGCAAATTTTTAATTCTAGTTCCATCGTATTATCAAAAAAGGGTATGTTTTCAGAGACATGAAAAAAGCCTCCTCCAAAAAAGGAGGAGGCAGTTATTTTTGTCTTTTGCCAAAGTTTTGGTTATTATTCGACAGGTAGTGAATTATAAACATTTACTACTTCGCGAACTGCTTCTGCTGATTTGTGCAGCAAAGCCATTTCACCTTCGTTCAATTGAAGTTCAATAACCTGTTCAATACCATTACGGCCCAACTTAACCGGAACGCCTATGCAAAGATCATTGATGCCGTACTGACCGGTCAACCACGCACAGCAAGGGAAAACGCGCTGCTCATCGCGAACGATAGCAGAAACCATTTGTGCTGCAGCTGCACCGGGTGCATACCAAGCTGAGGTTCCCATGAGTTGAACAAGTTCACCACCGCCATTTTGTGCACGTTTGATGATTGCATCCAATTTATCCTGAGCAATAAGTTCAGTTACCGGAATACCTGCAACAGTTGTGTAACGTGGCAGCGGGACCATTGTATCGCCATGACCGCCCATAAGAACAGCCTGAATATCACGTACAGAAACATTCAATTCCAAAGAAAGGAAAGCACGGTAACGGGCAGTATCCAAAATACCTGCCATACCGATAACGCGGTTTGGTGCAAGTCCTGATTTTTTGAACGCAGCATAAGTCATGACATCCAAAGGATTAGAAACCACAATAATGATTGGGTTTTCTGAATACTGAAGAATAGACTCAGTCACAGTATTTACAATTTTGGCATTAATTGCAATTAAGTCATCACGGCTCATACCCGGTTTACGAGGAAGTCCTGCAGTAATGACAACGATGTCTGAATTTGCTGTATCTTTATAATCAGCAGTACCTATAACTCTGGTGCTGTATTCGCCAATAGGGGCCTGCTGATAAATATCTAAAGCCTTGCCTTGCGCCATCTCCCCTTTGAGGTCGAGAAGTACGATTTCGTTAACGATATTGTCGTGAGCAAGCACATCAGCTACGGTAGCTCCCACATTTCCGGCCCCAACTACGGTTACTTTTCTCATAATCTTATTAAGATGTTTTAATCAATGAATTAAAAAATATTTTGAGTATATTGAGTTAATCTAAAATCAAATCTCAAATAGCTATTATTAATGATAACTTAAAATCTACTTGATTTCGTACCAAAATTGCCAATTTTTATTCTAACAAAGAAGCTAAGGGTCATTTTTTTTAAAAAAA
>CAINVS010000355.1 GCA_903854205.1 uncultured Bacteroidota bacterium
AAAGTAATTACTTCGTAATTGGACCGGAATTTTTAAATCCTCAAATTTTTAACTTTATATATATGAAACACTTATTTGTATTTTTATTTGTAATTTCGAAAATAGTTATCACGAATGCACAAGTAAATTTAGTTTTAAATCATAGTTTTGAAGAGATAGATAGTTGTCTAGATTTAGACAATCGAGGTTATAGGGCAATTGATTGGGATTCTCTTAGAAATGGCGGAGGAGGTTCATCGGACTTATTCAATGAATGTTGTTTATTTGGTTATGCCTGTGGAGTACCACTTAATTGGAATAATAAAGGATTTCAATACCCTAAAACAGGATCTGGATATGCCGGAATTATTACCACTACAGATTTTACAAATGGCTCTCAATTAAGAGAATATATTCAAGGAAAATTAAGTATGCAATTAAACGCAGGAAATAGTTATTGCATAAGGTTTTATGTGTCATTATCGAATCGATCAAAATATTCATGTGCATCTATTGGAGCTTATATTGATAATGGCCAAATACAATCATTAAATTCTGTAGCTCCAAATCCATACGTAACACCACAAGTACTAAACAATTCCGGTGCTATAAATGATACTTTAAACTGGGTTCTTATCGAAGGTAATTTTATTGCAACCGGAACAGAAGAATATATTACAATAGGTAATTTTTACCCAGATTCTTTATCGGGTGCTATCTTGTTATATCCATCAGCTGTTTTTAGTGCATCCTACTACTACATCGACGACGTTTCCGTCATAGACATATCCACCCCGGCATTTGCGGGGAATGACACCATCATCACAGCAGGAGACAGCATTTATTTGGGTCGTCCCTCGGAAATAGGCTTGGATGAGGCCTGCGTATGGTTTTTGGATGGAATGCCGATAGATACTGTGGCGGGGATAACGGTGGCTCCGGTTAGTACCTCTACTTACATTTTAGAACAGACAATTTGTGGGAATGTGCAGTATGATACAGTGACGGTGACAGTGGATACGTCCACCGCTACGGCATTGGCGGGCTATTCAAAACAGGAAATAAAGGTTTTTCCAAATCCTAGCAGCGGAGAGGTATTTTATAGTCTGGAATTTCAGGAAGCACTGCAATTAGAAATTTTCAGCATTGATGGGAAACTTTTATACCGAAAAAATATTCCGGAACCTGCCAAAAACATTAAAATAGATTTTGATTTTGAAAGGGGCGTATTTGTATTGCTTCTTAAAACGAACACAAAAACTTTTCGGGAAAAGCTGATTGTTTATTAAAATTCATGGTATAAATTGTACATGTTGTTTTAGGATGCCGCCCCGCTGGGGCTTTTATGCCTATTGTGATTGTTTTTCTACAAAGATGTCGCTCCTATGGAGCTGATTATTAGTAAATTTATAGCTATGCAATTTGAAAGCCCCATTGGGGTGACATTTTTGTAGCAGCATAGCTGCGCAGTAATTTCATTTTTTTTAAAATCCTCAGATTAAGAGAAATTTATCGCATAAGATACATTTTTCCGAAACCATTTCTAAACATAGAACTTACTCTGTTTGAATAGAGTTTCATTTCTTCTGCATCCTCTTTGCGCATTTTGGCAATGACTCTGTACAGATAAACACCATTTGCCAATCTGTCTCCGTATTGATCGGTGCCATCCCAAGCATATTGTGTGCGGTTGATACCGATGTGAATTGGCCCCAACTCATCCATCGAGATTTCTTTGACAACTTTTCCGGAAATTGTATAGATTTGAATCTTCATATACTCGGGCAATTCGCGTCCGGTAAGTGTAAATACAAATTGAGTTTGAGTCGTAAACGGATTAGGATAATTTAAAACATTTGAAATCATAGAGGCGTTGATTACCGTAAAATCTACACTGTAATCCAACGCGCCTGAATTATTGCCTGATTTATCAGTAGCACTCACAAAAAGTGTGTATTCTCCATCCCAAGGCAAATCCAAATCAATCAGAATCTGCGCTTTATTTTCTACAACCAGATTGGTTGCATCAGCAGGCAGGAAGGCCAAGCCACGCACAACTGAGGAGCTGAGTGTCAGCTCTGTTTCCCCATTTTGGAAATTAGGATGACGCAGGATAATTTTAAAATCCTCCAGTTCATCCAATCCGAGCCATCTGTTTTCATCGGTCAAAGACACCACTATCTGTGGTTTACCTGAGACTAAATCACCGTTCATAATTCTCACCCCATCAAAAGTAACATCCAAAAGCGGATTGATGATATCGTTTTGAACATAGAAAGGTATTAGTGCAATGTTATTAAAATGGTGCATCTCCCGCTGATCATTGTCCGGATTGATTTCAACAAACAAATATTGAGGTCCCGATAAATTCACGGTTTCCAATGACAGGAATGGAGTTCTTAAGGTATCACCTGCAGGAAGTGCAGCCAAACGCTGATATACAGCCGGTTTTCCAACTATCTGATATTTGATGAGCATGCTGTCCATATCGACAGCACTGATGTTTTGCATCATCACCTGGAAATTGAAGTTCATGCCCTGTTGTACCGTATCGAATTGCACCAAATTGTAAATTTCAGGACGAAGGGCAGCTTCAGGTGCCATGTCCCCAAGAATGCGCCAGTAATCAAGTTGAGCTGAACTTAGGTTGGTAATGTCTTTCGTATTCCAAACCAATTGAAGATAAGGATAAATATTGGCGTCTATTGCAGTTATAATGGTGTCATTTACAGTCAGGCTCTGCATCAAAAGTGTTCTGCTGTTTTGCATACTGTCCAGGCCATAAATATCGACGCTGACAACATCCGTAGGCAGATTATCAGGTGTTCCTGTTCTCCAATGGAATGAATACCAATTAAGTGCAGGACCAATAATCGTCGAATTCAGATTGCCGCTGTTCCATGTACCGGGAATAAGACAGGATAAAGTGATTAAATCACCGGTAGAAGCAGCCATAGACTCTGTCCGGTAAGGAAATGCAGCATTATTCTTCTGATAATAAAATGCCCAAGGCATGCCTCCCTGAATAGTTGCAAGGCTGCCGATTCTTGTTGAACCCTGAGATTGCAGATAAGAAATCAGACTGTTTTGCCAGGTATCTGCAGCGGCATCATTCAGAGTGTACATCATGATGAAGAAACCGTCAGGAACACTATCCCTAAGGAAGTTTTCAAAAGCAATCTGCTTAACAGGATTATCCGTTTCAAAAAGGAAAGAACGTGTTGTTCTTCCTGCTCCGTCACAGTTTATAGCGCCAAATCTGCTTACACCGCCCGGCAATTCCCAAATATCGAGATTTGAAGAATCAATTACTGTAACGTAAACACCATTATTTTGATAACAGCGGCAACGGTCCAACAAGGAGCCGTTCAAATAAGTCGCCAAATTTTCAGGATGCAGCGGAGTAGGAGTGAACCCGTCTGTTAAAGAAATCTCCTGGAAAGAGCTGAGGAACTCAAATTGTCTGATCGGTTCATTCAACGCCACATTGCGGAATTCATCCTTTTTGTATTGGAAATAGTGCGACTGATTCCAACCGGGATAACTGCCGTCAATAAAAATAAATGAGCTTCCTGCCCAGTCATAGCCGATAATCGGATCAATAGAGTCCAAACTGACCCGCCAATAATAAACCACAGAGTCCATATAGGTCAATGTAGGTGTCCATTCAACCAAACCCCCAACCTGAGAAACTGTCGTTTCCTGAAAAACACTACTGTTGAAGTATTCTGTCGTATCTATCTGAATGCGATAGGTCTGTAAATTTGCAAAGGCATTTCCTGTCGAGGCCTTTAGGGTAATGGGTTGAGTAGGCACAATGGCGAATTCTGTCGGATAAACCGGAATTATCGCATCTGAAATAATCTGTACCGGATAACGGATGACCGTATTATTCTGCTCTGCAGCAGGATTTGGAGATTCAGCGACCTCGAATTCAGAATCGATGGAAATGTCAAAATAGTTGATACCGATAGCAGCCTGACCGCCAACAGGAACAGGAATCGTAATCATACTTTGAAAATATGGAGCAGTAATACGCTGACGGCTAACAAAGTCAACCTCTCCGTTTGGAAATTCTCTATTTACTTCAATGTAAAAAACTGTATCTATAGCCTCTCCAAGATTGTAAATATCCAAATTGAGATCAAAAGTACTCATTTGAGTAGTCACAGGATTTGGACTGTGACTGACAAGAGATTGGCTGATATAGTAATCCGGACGATTACGGGTATTTAAATTGAAAGCAGGGTCACCATGATAAATCATGTACTGTGCTGACATTTGAATGGTAGTGCTGTAAGCACCCGAATTTTCGAGCTGCTCAATAGTAGATTTTGCCGCCTTAGCTGCACCGTATCCAAAATCAGATCCGCCTAACTTAGTATAATAGGTGTTGGCAAAAATATTGAGCGAAGAAAGAGCCGCAGCTCCTACAGAAGCATAAAAAACCGACGCTCCGGCATCTGCTTCAAAAATAAAATCTTCACTGATTCTTGGTCCGTCTTCAAATATTGTACCGCCATAACATCCCAAAGAAATGAACATAGGATATTTCTGATAATTGTTGTAATTCTCTGGGCGGTCCAAATTGAAGTCAAAACTGTTAGCAGATGAGTGTCCGAAAAAAGTTACCAAAGAAACTCCGGTATTGATCAATGAATCAAGAAAAGCAGACTGCGCTGCCTGTATGGGATTGCTGGAAGTTTTGAAGAAAGAAGTAACTTCGGCGCCATAGCGTACTCCCGAGATAATATCAGCCATATCGTCCAAATTGGAACGGATAATTGATTGTTGGGAGCTGTTGGATCCACCGCCAAGATGGACCACGTTTTTCATCCAGCCACGATCTGTCAAAGTTTGCTGTGAAGCCTGTTGTGCCTCAACATCTCTTATTTTTTTAAGGTAAAGACTCACCTGATCTGCATTGGTAGCCGCAAGACGTCCGACAGGAATAATAGGTGAATCTGAATTAAAAGGAGAAAGGAGCAGGTTGTCACTTGGCGGGTAACCGAAGGTAGGAATGAGGTGATCGTAAGTGTTGAAATTGCGCACAGCTGTATAGGTTCGGCCTTTTCCGATAAGGAAAATGTATTCAGGATTATCCCAAGTCTGTTTCAGATATGCAGCCAAATTTCTGATTGCAACAGGATGCATATCTATGCCATAGCCAAATTGATCAAAAACCTGCTGAACATCAATGATGACCGGATTGAAGCCGGTAGAAGCACGATAAGCGGCATATTCAACTATTGGGTTATTGCCCTGAGAATTGCTGGTCATTTTTGAATGATAAACAATGATGTAATTACCATTTAAATTGCTGTAATCAGTAAATGTCAGGGGTTCGATTCTGCCAATATTTCTCATACCATTGGGTGCAGAATGATTGACAAGGACAAGTTCCCTTTCGGTAGCAGATGGCGGAAGATCAGTTAAGACACGACTCCCGTCCCAAAAACATTGAATTCGGAGGTTATTTGTCAAATCATAGAGGTAAATACTTTGAGCAGAAGCACCTGTTCCATTGAAATTGCTGATCTCCAGATATTTTCTTCCGCTGCTTGCAGCAACTTTAAAGTAATAACTGGAAACGCCTCCAAAATCGAAACTTCTTGGATAAATGATATCTACAAAACTTACTGAATGAAGATCATTTGAACCACCTGTTCCTATTATATTTACCGGTGTTGAAGTGCTGAGTAAATTGAGTGGAATAGCAAAACTGTGTGTTCCCACACTGTCACCGCTAAATGAAGTATTGAAAACCTGTGTATTTGAAACTTTTATTTCAATATTATGCGAGAGATTCCCAACCGAATACATTCTCACATTTCCCGTAGCAGCAGGGCCTGAATTATAAATATTACTTAAAGTGACATTGTGAGTCTGAGAAATGCTACGATTGGAGCCCCAGCCTTCTCCGAAATCAAAACTCGATTTATTGAGTATTTCGGTTGAAATTTGATAATCTTTGCCTCTTTGCCATCCGGTTGTCAACGGTGTGAGCGCCCTGTTCATGAAATAATTTTCCTTGGCCGGCAGGTTCGATAAATTGGCACTTGAAGGGGTAAATTGTCTGGAAGAGCCTGTATTGTTGACTGTTAAAAAATAGGAAGCAGTATCTGTGATGGCAGAGTATTCGGGATTAAAATGATGATTAGCATTGTAATAAAGATTTATATCCAACTCACCGCGATGTTTTTTTCCATAAAATTCGATGTATTCAACCGTTCCGCTATTTGTATGAACATAACATGGAATCTCTGCGCCCATGGCAAAAACCTGAAAATTGCTTACCTGAAGGCTAGCTAAATTGATGCCCGCATTCTGAAGGGCAGAAGCAGGAATACGATAAAGCCCGTCTTCCACTATTTTCATTTTGTAATAGGGCTGATTGTAGTTGATCCACTCATTGCCGAAATTGCCGCTATGCATCTGTGCGAATAGTGTTACGGCACTATAGAACATGAGAAAAGAACTGAGGTAGATATTTTTTTTCATATCGGATTCGGAATAAACCTATTGAATTAGATGTTGGATTTGCTTATTTTGCCTTTTCAATAGCCTGTTTCAAATAAGCATAATTGATGTCCAGTCTTAAAGAAACAATATGAGAAGGAAGTACACCGGAATTACCGCCCAAATTACTGAGGGCATAATCTATACGGACTGCATAAATTCTGAATCCCACTCCAAAATTGGGCTGTGCGGAAAAAACTTTTTTCTCGTCAATATTTGTAAAACGCTGAAAATTATTCACCCCGGCGCGTAAGAAGATGATATTGTCATAATCCAGTTCCACACCTAATGCAGGATCTACACTTAAAGGTTTGCCGCTGAGCAGAACATTGCGTTTACCGTCTGTCGTAACTATAAAGTCCAGTTCTGTGAGCAAACCGAAGGTTTTACGTCTTTTTCCTTCAGCCAAAGTGTCTTTGCCAAGGTTGAAGCGGTGCATATAAGCACCGCCCAAAATGATCTGCGGTTTAGTTATTTCAAAAGATTTAATAGGAATTTCATTGCCTGTCATGCCCAATACAGCTCTTTCCGTCGAGTCAAAGTTAAAAGACCAGGCATTGAAAGTTGTCGTAATGTCTTTAAGCATTGCGCCGAACTGAAAATGTTTGTTCAATTTGTATTGGGCAGCTAAATCAACCCCAAAACCCCATGAATTGGCAAATTTGCCGACTCTGCGGTGAACTATTTTTGGTGTAGCACCAACTGACAAGCCTATTTTTTCAAACTTTTGTGCATAGTTGAACAGAAATGCATAATCAGCAGCAGAAAATTCTGTTACATTGTTGTAATTGACGGATCCGTCATTTTCGTATAATGTGAGAGTATTGGGAATGCCGTCCACAGCGAATCGGATAAAGGAAAAACCAAGATAACGCGGCTGATCCTTGAGCGGCATGCCAAACCCGGCATAATCATATTTTCCGATACCACCGAACCATTCGGCATGCATTGCGCCTACCTGTAAATCGCTGGTGATAGAGGTTAGTCCTGCAGGATTCCAAAAACTGCTGGTTGCATCGCCAACATTTGCCACCATCGCACCACCCATACCCTGAGCTCTGGCTCCCAGTCCAATTGATAAAAATTCATTACTGTACTTCTGCGCGGAGAGACCAATGCAGAGGAAAGTAAAAACTGCTGTTAAAAATTTATAACGCATGCTGTTGTGGTATGTTTAGATAATCGAAAGACTGCAAAAGCGCCTTATTCCGCATTTAATATCAACAAAACTTTGTTTCTTAAGTTGTAATTATTTTGAAGGCAGTCAAGAACAAAAATAATAAAAAAACACAAAAAATACCAGTCTGAAGTTGATTTATATATATAATCGGAAAAAAGCATAAAAGGGTTGATGAAAAAAGTATTATTTTTTGTGACATTGCTTATATTCGCGGCAAACTAAAACTTTATAACAATAAATGCTATCAATAGAAGAGCTTCGCAGAAATTATAACAGCTTTGCTGCTGCAAATGACTTTAGCGGTCAAAATCCCAAGGAGCTATATCAGCCTTTGGACTATATTTTGGCACTTGGCGGAAAACAGATGCGTCCCTTACTTTTGTTGATGGCTGCTGCGCTTTTTGAGGAAAAATCTGTTGAAAAAGCTATGCCTGCAGCCTACGCAGTTGAATTGTTTCATAATTTTTCACTCATACACGATGATATTATGGACGAAGCGGCTGTCAGACGCGGAAAACCTACTGTTCATGTAAAGTTTGGCAATAGCACTGCTATTCTTTCCGGAGATGTGATGTTGGTCAAAGCCTATCAGTTTTTGACGGAAACGGCAACTGACAAATTGCCGGCGCTGATACGTATTTTCAATGAAACTGCAATAGGTGTCTGTGAAGGGCAGCAGATGGACATGAATTTTGAATCATTGTCAACTGTTAAGTTGGAGGAATATATCAGAATGATCGAACTGAAAACTTCTATTCTCCTGCATGGTGCAATGAAAATGGGCGCGATCATAGCCGGTGCATCCGATAATGATGCAGAATATACTGCAGAATTTGGCAGAACTATGGGGATTGCTTTTCAGCTGCAGGATGATTTTCTCGATAGTTTTGGGGATGAGGCAACCTTTGGAAAACGTATCGGTGGAGATATTGTACAGAATAAAAAAACCTTTTTGTTCCTAAAAGCAATGGAATTGGGCAATGATGTTGAAAAAGAAATGCTGATGCATTGGTACACAACAGCTGTAAATACAGCACAGGAAGAAGAAAAAATTGTAGCAGTTAAAAGTATTTTTTTAAGCTCCGGAGCTGTTAAAGCCATAGAATCTGAAATTGAGAAATATAGACTGATGGCAGAAGCGGCAATGAATCAAGTATCGGCAACAGAAAAGAAAAAATCTTCCATGCTGGCTTTTTTAAACTATATCATGCAAAGGAAGAATTAAGACTGGAGAGTTGAGAATTTGTTTTCCTTAGTATCTTTGTGCCTTTCTGACTAAAAAAGCACTTTTCTGAGGATGGATAATAAGATTTTTTGAGAATATTGACCTGACCTGTCAATAGACCTGACTTAATAAAAGACATGACTATGTTACGATTCACAATGCTATTAATAGCAATTGGAATATTGCCACTTTCATTAAGGGCAACTGAGCTTGATGCAGAAAATCTGCTTTATCTTTATAATGCTGAAGGCGAATTACAGATTCTGGATAATGAAAAGGCAAAACTTTATATAGAACGTTTTGTTCATATTGCAATTTCAGAAATGGACCGCAGCGGGATTCCTGCAAGCATTAAAATGGCACAGGGAATTTTGGAGTCAGGTTCCGGGATGAGCTCATTGGCACAGTTTGCACACAACCATTTTGGGATTAAATGCGGTGGTAGCTGGACAGGAAAAACTTACTATCTATGGGATGATGATGTGGCAAAATCCTGCTTCAGAGTTTTTGATAAAGATGAGGATTCTTATATTGCACATACAGATTTTATCTCCAATCCGAGTAAATCTTCGAGATACGGATTCCTTTTTGAATTGGAGACTACAGATTATAAAGGTTGGGCAAACGGGTTGCAGAAAGCAGGTTATGCAACTTCTCAAACATACGCAAGATCATTGATTTCTATCATTGAACGTTATCAATTATATAAATTGGATCATTTGACTTTCAAGAGTCAGGATGTAGCAGCAGGGGAGTTGGACAGCATTTTTAATCTGACTCAAATTTTGCCTGTTCCTTTGGATACGATGGTGGATGAGCCGCATTTTGTAATGATTCCTGATCCTTTCGGCAACATAAAGGATACCATTAAAATGACACTGACAAAAACAAGTTTCACAGAAAATGGCTTGATAACGGTATTTGTGCAACCCGATGAGGATTTGAAAGCTATAGCCAAACGTTTGAAAATCAGTGAAAAGAAATTGATAAAGTATAATGAAATTCCAAAGGGTTATAAATTAAAAGCCGGACAGTATATTTATCTGGAAGAAAAGAAAAAAAGCTACAGCGGAAAAGATATTTACCATATAGTCAGAGAAGGGCAGGAAATGTACGATATTGCACAGCATTTCGGCCTCAAAAAGCATGAACTTTTAAAATTGAATAAAGTATATAAAAACAATAAGCCGCAAGCAGGCACAAAAATTAGACTGATAAATCTAAACGAGGCTGAACTCAGTTCAAAAAAATGCCAATTTTGTCAATAATTTCAAATTTGTAATTCATCATAAAATCTTAACAATAAAATGGACACCAGTTACATGACGATTGACAGCTCCGAGGATATCAAAATGATTCGCGAGAGTGCACGTAATTTTGCTGAAAAATATATCCGCCCTTACCTAATGGAATGGGACGAAACTCAGTATTTTCCCCGCGAAGTTTTTCGCAAAATGGGAGAGCAGGGCTTCATGGGTGTTGTTATTCCCGAAGAATACGGTGGAACCGGTCTGAATTATCAGGCTTATATCACAATTATCGAAGAAATCTCAAAGGTCTGCGGATCAATCGGACTTTCTTTGGCAGCGCATAATTCACTGGGAACCAATCATATTTATATGTTTGGCAACGAAGAGCAAAAAAATAAATATCTGCCAAAATTGGCAAGCGGCGAAAATCTGGCATTCTGGGGTCTGACAGAAGCAAATACAGGCAGTGACGCTATGCGTATGCAAAGTGTTGCGCAAAAAGACGGCGATTACTATGTTATTAATGGTACTAAAAACTGGATTACTCACGGGATCAGCGGCGATACCGGAGTTGTATTGGTTCGTACAGGCGATTTGGGCGACAGTCACGGCATTTCAGCGTTCATTATCGAGCGCAGTTTTGAAGGCTTTGGCGCCGGCAAAAAGGAAAACAAATTGGGCATGCGTGCCTCTGAAACGGCTGAGTTGGTTTTCAACAACTGCCGCATTCACAAAAGTCAGCTGCTTGGCAATGAGGGAGAAGGTTTCATTCAGGCTATGAAAATTCTGGACGGTGGCCGTATCTCTATTGCCTCCCTTTCTTTGGGTATTGCAAAAGGTGCTTACGAAGCTTCACTGCGTTATTCAAAACAAAGAGAACAGTTCGGTCAGCCGATCTCCAATTTCCAGGCAATTGCCTTCAAATTGGCCGATATGGCAACTGAAATTGAAGCAGCAGAACTACTTACCCGCAAAGCCGGTGCGCTGAAAGATGCACACCTGCCAATGACAAAAATTTCGGCAATGGCCAAATATTATGCCTCCGAAGTTTGTGTGCGCGCAGCAACCGAAAGTATCCAAATTCACGGCGGCTACGGTTATACAAAAGATTTTCCGGTAGAAAAATTCTTCCGCGATTCAAAACTTTGTACCATCGGTGAAGGTACTTCCGAGATTCAGAAAATGGTTATTTCCCGTGCAGTATTGAAAGAGAGTTAAGATAATTTTTTTAGAATTCAAGGTTTGGTTATTAACCTTTTCCTGCAATTTTATTTATAAGTCAATAATGAAATCTGCTCTTGATAATCGGGGGCAGATTTTTAATTTTCGAATAAAAAACAAACATACATATGAAACCTGACTGGATTAAAGAACTGGAGGCTGCTGCCGATAAATTTTGGAAAGAAGAATATCCCAAAAAAAGTTTTGAGCAGAAAAGCGATTATTGGAAAAAAACACTGGAAAAAGGCATGAACGAACAGGAAAAAATGGGATTGCCTGCCTTCGGAATTTTTAATAAAGCCTGGTATGTTTCTGTGAAAGAACAGGAACCGGAGATTGACAAAATGCTCAATTATCTTTTTGAAAATGATTGGAAAAGTAAAGACAGCGCAGCTTTTTGGGCCCGTACTGCAGTTGAAGAAAATTCGGATGATGATACACTTTAAAGTTTAGCCCCAATAAAATACAAATGGCCACACGAAATTATTATTCAATAGCAGAAGCACTGCAGAATCCAACTCATGCAAGAGAATTGGTTGTTTTTCTCTATAGAGAAGGGGAGTCAGATCTGATGCACCGAATAAATGAATTGGAAAATCTTACTTCACTTACTCTATTGGACAATGAAGCATATACCGAAATTCCCGAATCGGTTTATTCTTTACAAAAACTCGAAAATTTTCGTTTGAGAGGCTTGGGTGTCAAGGCTATTTCGGAATCATTTGGACAACTCAAATTATTAAGATATATCCATATTGAAAATTGCCCAATTGTAATGCTCCCCAAGAGTATAGGCAATTGTGTAAACTTAAAAAGTATTTCAATTGAAAAAACAGATTTGGAATCATTGCCGGACGAAATCTGTAATTTGAAAAATATCAAATCGCTCGATATAGAATTTTCAAAACTCGTTAGATTGCCTGAAAATATTGGAGCATTGGATAAACTCACAAAGCTTTCCATTGAAAACGGAAAGTTGAATGAGTTGCCTGAAAGTTTAGAAAAATTGCATCTTTTGGAGACTCTTTCGCTCTCAAAAAATGAATTTATAGATTTTCCGACAGTAATTTGCCGACTAATAGGACTTCGGGATCTATATATTAATGGCAACAAAATTTCTACGTTGCCCGAGTTATTTACTAAACTGACTTTTTTAAGATTTCTGCGCTTGGATAGTAATAGTTTTGAACAATTTCCCGAACAGCTCTGCAGTATTAACCAATTGCAGTATCTCTATTTTTATAATAATAAATTAACAGACCTGCCTCAAAGTATTGTCAATCTTGATAAATTGACAGCACTTCACATTTATGGAAACCCTTTTCCTCATTTCCCTTTTGCCATTTTCGACTGGTTTAGCAAGGTTAAGTTGAAAGATTATGCCTTCAAAATCGATACAGCAGTTTATAACAATAATGAAATATTGGATTTGTTAAAAAACGCAACCTTTCAGAAAAGCGAAAGGCAAACTAAGGTTGATTTTTTTAAAATTTATACCGGAAATCCTGCAGCTAAAGAAATTCCACTAAGCAGACTGCTCTTGGCAATAAACAGCGCTGCTACAAAAATTGCAGATTTGACCCTGGCTTTACTGACAGAAAATTATGACAGACCCCTAAAAAAAGTGGATAAGATTTTCCTGATGGGCAAAACTGCCTTAAATTTGGAAACTGTAAAAGAACAGGCTGCTGTCTGCGACATTCAAATCCAGGAAAAGCTGACTGAAGATACTACACATGTACTGATTAGTGCAAGGGCAAATAAAATACCAAAGTCAATGCCTGAAAAGCCAGATTGGCAGTGGATAAATGAAGGGCAATTGACCCATTTTTTCGACACTATAAATCCTTCCTATTTGGTAGAATCTGCGGAAACAGATGCTCAAAAAGTGTCTGACATGATTATGACCCTGAATGAAGACAACATGTTTTTGGCAGTCAGTCTGGTAGAAGGTGGTGGACTTCCCGATAATCTGATCACCGAGCTTTTTATTGTGTATAAAATGTCCAGTTCGGGAGAAACTTCAAAAAGAGCACTGCAACTGCTAAAACAAAAAGCAGGCCCTGAACTGTTGACTGTACTGAAAAACAGAAGTAAAATCAATAAAAAACCAAGATTTTATTTTTCAGATTCAGAACAACGTGAGATAAGGGAAAAACTGATAATGATGACAAAAGATTCCGGAATTGATCTTGGAAAATTGGCATATACAGTTCATCTGAACAGTAAAATTTGTATAGATCTGGTTTTAGATTACGCGGATATTGAATTGGCAAAAATGGCGATAACAAGAAGTTTGAGACAGGATGATTTTTATATGTATTATAATGAAAAAGTTAGGCGATTTCCAAAAGCATTTTTGGAATTCAGTCAAATGAAAAAATTAAAATTAAATGCCCATAAAAACAATGAAAACACTATGGATACGGCATTTTATATTCCAGAAGAAATAGACAAAATGGAGAGTTTGGTTGAATTGGAAATTGCAGGAACTGTTTTGGAAACATTACCAATCAGCTCCCTATCCAAAATGAAACATCTTAGTAAATTATCGCTTTGGGTTAAAAAAGATTTTGATATAGCCGCATTAAAAATAGCTTTGCCTAATTGTAAACTGATGTTGCAAACGGATCGTTAAAGAATACTCCTAGGTCAAAAAGAAGAGGTCACTCCTACGGAGCTCAGGTCAATTGCTGGAATGTCATAGGCTATTTCGGTAACCTTTCCAGTGAAACAGGTGGCAGGTATTCACCATCTGTTCCCTGACTGAAAGTCACTTCCCATCTACCCTCGGCATTAAAAATAGCTG